>NZ_JAKMTQ010000014.1:0-33510 GCF_025773245.1 Campylobacter sp. CNRCH_2007_0968H
GAAAAGAAGGGATGATAAAGACTTAATAAAGTCTTTATCATATAAAATTATTTTTCCCCTATATAAATAAAATGCTGTATACTTCCTTCAAAATTATATAAATTTATTAATTCATAATCTCCCCAAAATAATGGTTTAAAAGGTTTAAATTTTTCTTTTAATTCTTCAATCGTATTTGTAAAATTTATATAAGTAGATTCGTCATTTAATCTTGGACTAGATTTTACCTCCACTAAACCATTATCTTTAACATCTCCTGCAACAAATTCTTGATAAGCTTTAGAGCTAATCATTGTCGCGAAAATTATTGCTCCATCATTGCATAAATCATAAAATTCTTCAATAGTTTTTTGAAAGTCTTTGTTTGGCAGATAATATAAACTTTGATTTGCAAAAATAAAATCCATTTTTACATCAAATAAATTTTTAAAACTAGAATTTGGTGTAATAACATGAAAATTATTTTCATTTATCCTAGGATCTTTTTTCCAAGTATTTTTTAAACTAGGAACAATATCTATACCATAAGCATTAATACCCCCCCCCTGTTACATCTTGAAAATACTTAGAATGAACTCCATTTCCACAACCAAAATCAAGTAAATTTCCACTTGTTTTATTTAATTTGTATTTTAAGATTCTCTCATAAAATCTTATAACATGTCCATCTGGATATTGTAAGCCATACCCTTCATTGTCATATTTTTTAGTATATCCTGATATGAATTATCCATCATTTCTCCTTTAAATTTAAGATATAAATTGATTATACAATAAAATAAGTCTTTGTTATTTATTTTTTAACAAATTTACACTTAACAAAACAACAAAACTAAAAATTAAAAGTATGAGACTATAAATATGAGCTGTAGCAAAATCTAAATTTTCCATACTTTCATATATAGCAATACTAGCTACTTTTGTTTCTCCGCTTAAAGAACCACCTATCATTAATACTATACCAAACTCACCCATAGTATGTGCAAAACTTATTACTAAAGCGCTGAGTATAGCCGGTTTGATACTTGGTAAGATTACTTTAAAAAGCGTGATGAAAGAATTTTTTCCCAAAGAAAAACTTGCTTCTATAATATTTTTAGAAATTAAAGACATTGCATTATATAAAGGATTAAACATAAAAGGTAAAGAGTAAATGCAACTTGCTATTACCAAACCTTCAAAAGTAAAAGCTAAAGTGATATTAAAATATTTTTCTAAAAATTCTCCAAAAAAAGAATATTTTGAAAATAAAATCAACAAGTAAAAACCAACAACAGACGGTGGTAAAACTAAAGGTAAGGTTATTATGGTTTCTAGAATTTTTTTTGCTCTAAATTGCTTAAAAGTAAAAACCCAAGCAAGAGGTATGCAAAAACAAAACAAAATTATACAAGTAATAATAGAAAGTTTTATGGAAACTAAAAAAGGCATCCAATCTATACTTAATAATAATTGTGTCATTATTAAAACTTTCTCAAGTCAAAGACTTGAGATTATTTTCCTAAATTTGGCTCCATTTCTATAATTTTCCAAGGAAGTCCTTGAGTATTTAACTCATCCATGAAAGGTTTGGCGTCAAATTCTTCCATGTTAAACACACCTTTTCCTTGCCAAATTCCTTTAGCAATTAATTTCGTACCTATCATAGCAGGGACACCTGTAGTATAGCTTACAGCTTGTGCACCAGTTTCTTTAAAGCATTCTTCGTGATTACAAACATTGTAAATATAAACTTGCTTATCTTTTCCATTCTTTACACCACGGATTACACAACCTATATTAGTGTAACCTTTAGTACGAGGACCCAAACTAGCAGGTTCAGGAAGTAAAGTTTTTAAAAATTCTATTGGTATTATCTCTCTACCTTGATGCATAACAGGTTTAATACCTAGCATACCAACATTTTCAAGACATTTCATATGAGTTAAATAACTTTGTCCAAAAGTCATAAAAAATCTTATTCTTTTTAGACCTTTGATATTTTTTACTAAACTTTCAAGCTCCTCATGATAAAGCAAATAACTATCCTTTACTCCTACTTCAGGATAATCCCACTCCATTTTTATTTCCATAGGTTCAGTTTCTATCCATTTTCCATTTTCCCAATAACGACCCTTAGCAGATACTTCTCTTAAATTTATCTCAGGGTTAAAATTAGTTGCAAAGGCATATCCATGATCACCTGCATTACAATCTAGTATATCAATATAATGAATTTCATCAAATAAATTTTGTTGCGCATAAGCACAAAATACATTAGTAACACCTGGATCAAAACCGCTTCCTAAAAGTCCTAAAATTCCTGCTTGTTTAAACTTATCATTTCTTGCCCATTGTTCTTTATATTCAAATTTAGCTAAATCAGGATGTTCGTAATTTGCAGTATCTACATAGTGAATATTAGTTTGAATACACGCATCCATTAAAGCAAGATCTTGATAAGGCAAAGCCACATTTAATAAAATTTCAGCTCCTGTTTTTTTAATAAGCTCTACAACAGCAGATGTGTCATCTGCATCTATTTGCTCAGTTTGAATTTCTATACCTAAACGCTCTTTTATAAAAGCTGCTATTTCATCACATTTACTTTTAGTTCTACTTGCTAGAGTTATTTTACTAAAAACATCACTATTCATTGCACATTTTACAGTTGCAACGCGACTTACACCACCTGCACCTATAATTAAAAGATTTTTCATTAACTATCCTTAATTTTTTTGAAAATTGTAACAAAAAAACTTTATAAAGCATTGAAATAAAAAATAATTTTTATAATGTTTTTTTAAAATAAAACAAGTAAAATGATGATTTTTTAAATTTTTTAAGGACACTTATGAATTTACAAAGTGTGGAATTTTCTTATCCTATTATTATTACTTTTATTACCTATGCATTTTTAATGCTTTTTATAGGTTTTTATTTTTACAAAAAAAATCAAAATAGTAAAGATTATTTTGTTGGAAATGCATCAATGGGGCCGGTAATATCTGCCTTAAGTGCAGGTGCTTCTGATATGAGTAGTTGGCTTTTAATGGCTTTTCCCGGTGCTTTATACGCAGCTGGATTGGGACAAATTTATATAGCCATAGGTTTAAGCTTTGGTATGTTCTTAAACTGGACCTTTGTTGCTAAAAGATTAAAGATTTTTTCTCAAATAGCCAAAGAATGTATTACAATTCCTGATTTTTTTGAAAGTCGCTTTCATGATGATAGACATATTTTAAGAAGTATTTGTGCGGTAGTTATTTTAGTATTTTTTACTATTTACATTAGTGCTGGATTAGTAAGTGGTGCTAAACTTTTTGAAAGTGTATTTAATTTGCCTTATATTTTTGCCTTAAGTATTGGATTTTTAGTTATTGTTTTATATACTTTTTTAGGTGGCTATAAAGCCGTATGCTGGACTGATATGATACAAGGACTTTTAATGATGAGTTCATTAATCATCATTCCTTTTGTGATGATTTTTGAACTTGGCGGCTTTGGCGAAGCTTTTTCTACTATAAATGATGTAAAACCTCAAGCTTTTGGTTTAGATGGTGGTGGTTGGCTAGTGGTAGCATCAACCTTGGCCTGGGGACTTGGATATTTTGGCCAACCTCATATTTTAATTCGCTTTATTTCTATAAAAAATGTAAAAGAAATTCCTACTGCGACTTTTATAGGCATAACTTGGATGGTAATTTCTCTATTTGGTGCTGCTATGACAGGATTTTTAGGTATTGCTTATATAGCTAAATTTGATCTTACTTTAAATGATCCTGAAAGAATATTTATTGTAATGTCTCAAGTGCTTTTTAACCCTTGGGTGGCTGGAATTTTACTCAGTGCAATTTTAGCAGCCATTATGAGTACTGCAAGTTCTCAATTGCTAGTATGCGCTTCTAGCTTGGTGCAAGATTTTTATACACAAATCTTAAAAAGAAAAACAAATGATAAAAATATTACTTTGTTGTCACGCTTAGGTGTTTTGATTGTAGCATGTGTAGCTTTTGCACTTTCACTTGATACTCAAAGTCAAATTTTAAGCATAGTCTCTTATGCTTGGGCAGGTTTTGGAGCTAGTTTTGGAAGCGTTATTTTATTTTCTTTATTTTATAAAAATATGAGCAAAGAAGGTGCAATAGCTGGAATGGTTAGCGGGGCTTTAACTGTTGTATTTTATAAGCATTTTGGTTCAAATTTTATAGAAATTTATGAAATCATTCCTGGATTTTTAGTCGCAAGTTGTTTTATTATGATTTTTAGTATAATATTTAAAGCAAAAAAACATACAATAAAACATTATGAAAAAATGCTGAAAGAAATTTAAAATGTTTAAATCTTTTTTTTATTCTAAAAAATGGGCTTTATGGGCTTACTTGGGTCTGTTTTTTTTATTGTCTTCTTTATTAGCACAAACCTCTATTAATGTAGCAATAAATGAATGGTATAAAGAATTTTACGATGTTTTACAAGATGCAAAAAATCATAGCATAAATGATTTTTATTATTTTATTAAACAATTTTTATATTTAGCACTGCCTTATGTATTAATCGCTACTATCACGCAATATTTTGGAAGCATATATGCTTTTAAATGGCGCGAGGCTATGACTTTTGATTATATTAAATTTTGGCAAAAAAAAGATGATAACATAGAAGGTAGTTCACAAAGAATTCAAGAAGATATCTATAATTTTTCAAAAATCATAGAAAGTTTAGGGTTAGCTTTTGTCAAAGCAATTATGACTTTAGTTGCTTTTGTGCCAATTTTATGGATGTTAAGCGCACATGTTAATTTACCTATCTTAAAAGATATTAATGGCTCTTTAGTATGGATTGCATTTTTGGTTTCTTTAGGAGGTTTAGTTATATCATGGTTTGTAGGTATAAAACTACCTGGACTAGAATATAACAATCAAAAAGCCGAAGCTGCTTTTAGAAAAGAACTTGTTTTTGCTGAAGATGATAGAAAAAATTACGCAAGCAATGAAAGTATTTTAAGTTTATTTACCGGGCTTAAAATCAATTATAAAAGATTATTTTTACATTATGGGTATTTTAATATATGGCTTTATTTATTTGAGCAAATCATGGTTATAGTGCCCTTTTTAATCATGGCTCCAAGTTTATTTTTAGGACTTATACAACTTGGAATTATCATACAAGTTGGTAATGCTTTTGACCAGGTTAGATCTTCATTTAGCATTTTTATCACCAACTGGACAACTATCACACAGCTTCGTAGTATTTACAAGCGTTTAGATGAATTTGAAAAAAATATAGAATATAGAAAACATTAAATTAATTTAAAATATATCATTATTTTTAAGCTAATTTTATAGTTTTGATTTGATATAATTTTGCGAAATTTTATTAAAGGAGTTTTTTTGGACCCCAGTCAATCTTTAGACTTAAATCAAACACTACCTACTGTTGCCTCTATTGATATAGGCTATTCTACTTTTATGATTCTTGTTGCATTAGCTTTAGTGCTTTTAAATGGATTTTTTGTTTTATCTGAATTTGCTATTGTTAAAGTGCGTAGATCAAAACTTGAAGAAATGGTAAAAGAGAAAAAACGCAATGCAAAAAAAGCTTTGGAAGTCACTTCAAAACTAGATACTTATTTAAGTGCTTGCCAACTTGGTATTACGCTAAGCTCTCTTGCTCTTGGTTGGATAGGCGAACCTGCTATTGCTAAAATTCTTGAAGTTCCTCTAGCAAATTTAGGTTTAGCTCCAGCATTAATCCATACCATAGCATTTATTATTGCTTTTGCTATTATCACATTATTGCATGTTGTGCTAGGCGAGTTGGTTCCAAAAAGCATTGCTATAGCCATTGCAGATAGAGCTGTTTTATGGGTTGCAAGACCATTGCATTTGTTTTGGTTACTTTTCTTACCTTTCATTAAAACATTTGACTTTTTAGCTGCAGTTTCTTTAAAAATTATAGGTATAAAACCTGCCAAAGAACACGAATTAAGTCACTCTGAAGAAGAGATTAAATTTATTGCGAGTGAAAGCCAAAAAGGTGGAGTTTTGGATGAATTTGAAACTGAAATCATACGCAATGCTGTCGATTTTTCAGATACAGTAGCAAAAGAAATCATGACACCTAGAAAAGATATGATTTGTCTTAATAAACAAAAAAGCTATGAAGAAAATATGCAAATAGTTTGTCAGTATAAACATACACGCTTTCCATATATAGATGGTTCTAAAGATATCATTTTAGGTATGGTGCATATTAGAGACATTATGCAAAATGAACTTAGCAAAGATAAGAAAAATTTAGATGATTTTCTAATCAAAATGATCCTAGTTCCAGAAAATATTAGTATATCTAAAGTTCTTTTTATGATGAATAAAGAACAAGTACATACAGCATTAGTAGTAGATGAATATGGTGGAACCGCTGGTCTTTTAACTATGGAAGATATTATGGAAGAAATTGTTGGTGATATTAACGATGAGCATGATGATTCTAGTCCACATTTTAAAAAGCTTGCAGAAAACATTTATGAATTTCAAGGAAGATATGAAATTAGCGAAGTAGAAGAAATGCTTGATATACGCTTTAATGAAGAATTAGAACAAGTCACTATAGGTGGATATGTTTTCAATCTTTTAGGACGCTTACCGGTGGTTGGAGATAGAATAGAAGATGAATTTTGCTACTACGAAGTCAAAAAGATGGATGGAAATAGCATAGAACGCATTAAAGTTGTACGCAAAAATACTGATGAAGAAGAGTAGCAAACTCTTCTTTTTACTTTTCTATAACCCTCAAATCTTATTCATTTTAACTTACAAGGAAAATTTTTATGCAACTACATGATGAAATTAATCAATTTATACAAGAATGCAAAAGCATTATGATATCGTCTTTAAATTTAAACAATCAAACCATATGTTCATATACTCCTATTATAAAAAACAAAAATGACTTTTATATTTATATTAGTGAAATTGCCGAACACTTTGAAGGAGTAAATTACAATAATAAAAACATAGAAATTATGTTTATAGAAGATGAAAAAGATTGCATATCAATCTTTGCAAGAAAAAGGCTTAAATTTAGAGTAGAGAGTGTAGAAATAACAAGAGATAATCAGCTATTTGAACAAGTATTAAATACTTATGAAAATGAAAACAATAAAGAAATAATCCAAGTCATTAAAAATATGCAAGATTTTCATTTATTTCAGATTATACTGAAAAATGGAAGATATGTTAAAGGTTTTGGAAAAGCATATGAAATTAATGAAGGAACAATTAATTTAATTAATTCAAAAGGATATAAATAATTCAAGATGAGCTTTTGCCCATCTTGATAGATTAACCATTTCTTTTTTTGATAATTTCTTCAGAAACATTTTTTGGAACTTCATCATAGTGATCAAATTCCATAGAATAAGTAGCACGGCCTTGAGTTTGACTTCTAAGATCGGTTGAGTAACCAAACATCTCGGCCAAAGGACAAAATGCCGTAATAATTTTATTACCACCTCTTTCATCCATTGAATTTACTTGACCACGGCGTTTATTTAAATCACCAATAACATCACCCATATATTCTTCTGGAGTTTCAACTTCAACTTTCATCATAGGTTCTAAGATTACAGCACCTGCTTTTCTAGCACCTTCTTTAAAGCCCATAGAAGCTGCAAGTTTAAATGCCATTTCAGAAGAATCCACTTCGTGGTAACTTCCATCATAAACAGTTACTTTAACATCTTCAACAGGGTATCCTGCTAAAACACCATTTTGTAATGCTTCTTGAACACCTTTATCAACTGCTGGAATATATTCTTTTGGAATTACCCCACCTTTGATATCATTTACAAATTCATATCCACTACCTGGTTCAAGTGGCTCAAGTCTTAAGAATACATGACCATATTGTCCACGACCACCTGATTGTTTAGCGTATTTGTATTCTTGTTCAACTGTTTTTCTAATAGTTTCACGGTAAGCAACTTGAGGTTGACCTACTTCGGCTTCAACTTTAAATTCACGAAGCATTCTATCAACGATAATTTCCAAGTGAAGCTCGCCCATACCTGAAATGATAGTTTGACCACTTTCTTCATCTGTTGAAACTCTAAAGCTTGGATCTTCTTGAGCTAATTTATTTAAAGCAATAGACATTTTTTCTTGATCTGCTTTTGTTTTAGGCTCAACAGCAACTGAAATAACAGGATCTGGAAAATCCATTCTCTCTAAAATAACCTTATCTTTTTCACTTGCCAAAGTATCACCGGTTAGTGTGTCTTTAAGTCCAACAACCGCTCCAATTTCTCCTGCATATAAAGTTTTAATCTCTTCTCTTTTATTAGAGTGCATTTTCAAAAGACGACCGATTCTTTCTTTTTTATCTTTTGTTGAGTTGTATGCATAAGAACCGCTTTCTAAACTTCCCCTATACACACGAACGAAAGTTAATTGTCCAACAAAAGGATCAGTCATAATTTTAAATGCTAGGCCTGCAAACTCACCATCATCAGTTGATTTTACAGAAACTTCCGTACCGTCTTCATATTCACCTTTAATATTAGCAACTTCATCAGGAGCTGGTAAATAAGCAACAACAGCATCAAGTAATGGCTGAACACCTTTATTTTTAAAAGCTGTACCACAAAGCATAGGAACCATAGAAAGACTTAAACATCCTGCTTTAATACCTGCTTTGATTTCTTCTTGAGTAAGCTCTTCACCACCTAGGTATTTTTCCATTAATTCATCACTTGTTTCAGAAACCGCTTCTATCATTTTTGTGCGATATTCTTCAGCCTTCTCTTTAAGTTCAGCTGGAATTTCTTTTTCTACATAATCAGTTGGTTTATTTTCATCTTCCCATACCAAAGCTTTCATGGTAATAAGATCAATTACACCTTTGAAATTATCTTCAGCACCGATTGGAATTTGAAGTGGGACTGGGTTACCTTTCAAACGATTTTTGATTTGTTCTTCAACATTAAAGAAATTTGCACCAATTCTGTCCATTTTATTTACAAAAACAATTCTTGGAACACCGTATTTATTAGCTTGTCTCCATACAGTTTCTGATTGTGGTTGAACTCCACCTACTGAACAAAACACCGCAACTGCACCATCTAAAACACGCATTGATCTTTCAACTTCAATTGTAAAGTCAACGTGACCTGGAGTGTCTATAAGGTTAATTTGATGGTTTTTCCAAAAACAAGTTGTAGCAGCAGAAGTAATTGTGATACCTCTTTCTTTTTCTTGCTCCATCCAGTCCATTGTAGCTGCACCATCATGCACCTCACCAATTTTATGGCTCATACCTGTAAAGAAAAGAATTCTCTCACTAGTAGTTGTTTTACCTGCATCAATATGAGCTGCGATACCTATATTTCTAACTCTTTTTAAAGGAGTACTTCTTGACATATTTTACTCCTCTTACCAGCGATAATGAGCAAATGCTTTATTAGCTTCTGCCATTTTATAAGTATCTTCTTTCTTCTTGAATGAAGCACCTTTGCTATTAGCTGCATCTAATAATTCTGCTGCTAATTTTTCTATCATAGTTCTTTCGCTTCTTTTTCTAGCAAAAGAAATAATCCATCTTATAGCTAAAGCTTGTTGTCTAGCTGGGCGTACTTCTACTGGCACTTGATAAGTAGCACCACCAACACGACGAGATTTAACTTCTAATAAAGGCTTAATATTTTCAATAGCATCATTAAAAATTTCTATACCTTTTTTTTCTCCACCTTTTTTATCGATAGCTTCTAAAGCACCATACATAATAGTCGTAGCTGTGCTTTTTTTACCATCATACATTAAAGAATTAATGAATTTTGTGATTACTTTGTTTCCATAAATCGGATCTGGCAAGACTTCTCTTACCGGAGCTTTTCTTCTTCTCATAATTTTCCTTCAAATTTATAATTTTACTCAAACAAAATCAAATCTAACGGATTTGTCTGCAATTTTATTACTTAGCTGCTACTTTAGGGCGTTTCGCACCATATTTAGAACGAGAAACGGTTCTTTTTGCAACACCTGCAGTATCTAAGGCACCGCGAACAATGTGATACTTAACACCTGGTAAGTCTTTTACCCTACCACCACGCACTAAAACAATGCTGTGTTCTTGTAGGTTGTGACCTTCACCACCGATATAACTAATAACTTCAAAGCCACTTGTAAGTCTTACTTTGGCAACTTTTCTTAACGCTGAGTTTGGTTTTTTAGGGGTTGTTGTATAAACCCTAGTGCAAACTCCCCTTCTTTGTGGACAATTTTTAAGCGCTGGAGATTTAGATTTCTCTAAAACTTTTTTGCGCTCTTTTCTAACCAATTGATTTATGGTAGGCACAATAATTCCTTTCTTTAAAAAAATGTAATAAACTTTGGATAATATCTAAATTTTACTTACAAAAATATAAACTAAAAACAATTTAAATCTTTTTGCAAATTTTCTAAAAACAAACTCACATGATAAGCATCGGTGCTTGCGTGATTTACATTAATACTTAGTGGAATAAAACATTGATTTTTTTCCTTGATAATTTTCCCACTTGTAAGAATAGGAAAAAAATAATTTTCTTTTTTAGGTAAATGTAAAGAGAAATTCTCAAAATTTATCCAAGGGATTGCTGAAATATTAAAAGAATTTTTAATATTCTCTTTTACAAACATAGTGTTTTCTTTAATGAATTGTTTATCTTGCTCGAAATTATGTAAAAAGTTTTGAAAATCTTCATTAAATTCAGTCCATAAAACACAAAAAGTCTTTGATTTTTCACAAAAAGCGGTATAACTTGGATGGATAATATCAAAACAAATTAATTTATCATCCTCTAAGTATAATTTAAATTCAGGTATTAAATTAACATTTTTACTTAAAAAATAGATAAAACTACCATAAAAAGAATATTTTTGATTTTTAACAAAAGAATAAAATTTACTAATATCTAATTTAACATTTAATTCAAAATAGCAGGGAAATTTAGTATAAAATTCAAAATGCTCTTTTCTTGAGTAAGTTTTTAAATCTATAATCTTCAAATTATTATCCTTTAAATTTAAAGATTATAGCAAATCCTATCTAAAAAATAGATAGGATTGAAATCATTGTTTATCGGTATTGTATTGCAAATAAACCACATGGGTAGCTAAATACTCTTCAAGACCATGTTTTCCATCAGCTCCACCTATGCCACTTTTTCTAAAACCTGCATGAAATCCTTGCATTGCTTCAAAATTTTCACGGTTAATATAAGTTTCACCAAATTTTATTTCTCTACTAGCTCTCATTGCTATATCTAAATTTTGTGTATAAATAGAACTTGTCAGTCCATATTCACAATCATTTGCCATGTCAATTGCCTCATCAAGTGTATCAAATTTAGTAATTGGTAAAATCGGAGCAAAAATTTCTTTTTGCATGATCTCATCTTCATGCTTAACATTTGTAAGAACGCTTGCAGGAAAATAATATCCGCTTGTATCGGTGATTTTTCCACCGCATTCTACAACCGCTCCTTTATTTGTAGCTCTCTCAAGCATTGCTAAAGCATTATCAACACCTGCTTGATTCACAAGCGGACCCATATCAAAATCGCCTTTCAAAGTGTTTCCAACACTTACTTTACTCATGGCTTTTACAAATTTATCTACAAATTCATCATAAACACTTGTATGCACATAAGCTCTTTCGGCACAATTGCAAACTTGTCCGTTATTGCAAATTCTACTTGCCTTAATCGCTTCTACCGCTAAATCAATATCTGCATCTTTACACACTATAGCCGGTGCCTTTCCGCCAAGTTCTAGAGAAACCTTAATGATATTTTTAGCTGCAGCTTCCATCACTCTAGTTCCTGCTTCAACACTCCCTGTAAGACTTACCATACCTATGTTTTCATTACTTGATAATTCATGTCCTACCACACTACCCTTACCTGCAACTAAATTAAATACACCTTTTGGTAAAGAACTTTGCGAGACAAGCTTTGCAAATTCAAAAGCATTATTTGGAGTTTCACTGCTTGGTTTTATAACAATGGTGTTGCCTGTTAGTAAAGCAGGCGCCATCTTTCTTGCGATTAGAAAAAATGGAAAATTCCAAGGTAAAATTCCACCAATTACACCAATGGCGCTTTTATATAAATATATATGTTCATTAGCTCTATCACTTTGTATAATTTCGCCTTCATACCTTCTAGCCCATTCAGCAGTATAATCCATATAATCTGCCGTAAAATTAATCTCTACACTAGCTAAAGCTCTAGTTTTTCCTTGCTCTTGCATTAAAATTTCTGTTAAAAAATTAGCATTTTTGCGTATTAAACTAGCTATTTCTCTTAAATGATTTGCTCTTTCATTCGCTGGTTTAGCTTCCCAATTTTTTTGTGCCTTTTTAGCTACTTCAATTGCTCTTTGTGTATCTTCTAAAGAAGCACTTGCTACTCTTGATATTACTTCTTTGGTAGCGGGATTTAAAACTTCTATAAATTCGCCATTGTGTGGGATAAATTCGCCATCAATATAATTTAAATAAGTTGTCATTTTTTCTCCTTTTTTAATCTAAATGAAATACTTCCTCCATATTTAGCCACTTTTGTCCTGCATGAGCTAAAGATATTTGGCAGGGATCTGTAACTTTCCACCATTGTTGTGTATTTTTATCTTTTGCCATCTTAGCCATATCTGCATCAAAATCAACACCTGTATATTCAAAATATGCAAACAAATATTCTCCAAATAAATAAATAGAATAATTTTGTATATTACATTCTTTAATCATCTCACAAACACCTTTATAAGGCTTTGCATGAAGATCTTTATACTTTTGTATTTTTTCCTTTTTAATTTTTATAATTTGACCATATCTTTGCACCTATCCTCCTTATAAATTGATAAAGCATTTTTATAAAATATCTTGTCCAAATCTTTAAAAATATTTCCTTCTATGATAAATTTAGCCCATTTAGCTGGAGCTATTTTTGCCACAGGATAATTACTACCAAATATAAATTTATCTTCACTAAAAACATTCTTTAAAAATGAAAAACATTGAGATATAAAATCTCTATGAATTTTTATCGTAAAATCATCTGGTACGGAAATTTTTATCCATAAATTTGGGAAATCTTTTAATTTATGTAATATTTTTTTATATTCATCAAAATAGTTAATTTTAGGACTGCCCATATGATTTAAAACTACTTTTAAATTAGGATTATCAAATAAAAACTTTTCCAATATCCAAAGTTCTTCATTTTTCATGCAAGCTTCAAAAGGTATATTAAAAACATTTAGAAGTTCTAATTTTTCTTTAAAATCTGCTTCAAATAGTCTCTTAGCACCCTTTTTACTAGTATGCATTACCTCTCTAAAAGCACATAAGTGTTCTTTGTACTTTAAATCAGCTAAACAAACAAAAAGACCATGTTCTTGTTTTTGCTTTAATGCAAATAAAGCTTCTTTTTCCAAATCATCACTATTTGTTTCAACATACATCGCACCTAAAAAATCAAATTCTTTATACTCATTTTTTGCCCTTAAAAAATCATAATTTTGTTCCAATCTATTATTGCCTTTTATCCACGAAATAGGCATTTTACTTAAATCCCAAAGATGCAAATGAGAATCAAAAATTTTTTGCATTTTTAAGCCTTTATTTTAGAACCAAAAAAACCATACCATGATACATATAAAAATAATGGGGCCATAGCCAAATATCCCATGCTTGTTCCAAAATAATCATTAATTAAACCCATGATAATAGGCATAATAGCACCACCAACTATACTCATAACAAGTAAAGAACCACCTAATTTCACTTGATTAAAAGGAAGATTTTTTGTTGCAACTGCAAAAATAGTAGGAAAAGAAATGGACATAAAGAAAAATAATGCAATTAAAATAACTATACTAATAAATCCGCTAGCAAAATACAAGCATACACATAAAATCACATTAATAAAAGAATACCATCCTAAAATAGTCTCACCTTTAATTTTCTTCATCAAAGGCGTAGAAAGAATACGACCTAACATAAAAGCAATTAAAGCTATCGAAAAATAATAAGCCCCTTGTTCATCTTTTAGATTTTCATTATGCTCACTAAGATAATTTATAAAAAAAGCTCCTGCACTAACTTGATTTGCTATATACAAAAATTGTGCTAGCAATCCAAAATTAAAATGTTTACGCTTAAAAACTCCAATAGGTTTTGAGGTATCTTTTTGTTCATAATCACTACTTACTGCCGATCCTTCTGGAATTTTATTCAATGCAAAAGCAATCAAGATCAAAATAACAATTGCTGCAATACCAACATACACTAGCTGGACATTACCCATATTAGCAAGTAACGCAGCTTCTATTTGTTCTTTACTTGCACCTTCTTCTTGTTTTGTAATAGATAAAAACAAAGCTCCACCTATAATAGGTCCTAAAAATTGACCCAAACCATTAAAACTTTGAGCAGCATTAATTCTAAAACTAGCATTTTTCTCATCACCAAGTTTTACCATATAAGGATTAGCACTAGTTTCCAAAGAACCAATACCGCAAGCTAAAATAAAAAAAGCAAATAAAAATAAGTAAAAATTAGCTAAATTTGTAGCTGGAATAATCAATAAACAACCTATTGCATACAAGATTAACCCAAAAATAATACCAATTTTATAAGAGTATTTATTTGCTATATATCCAGCAGGTAATGCTATGATAAAATAAGCACCAAAATAAGCGAGTTGCAAAAATCCACTTTCATGTTGAGTGATATGTAAATGATTTTGAAAATTCTTATTCATCACATCAATCAGCCCATAACTAACTCCCCATAAAAAGAAAAGAGAAGTTACTAAAATAATTGCTATTTTTATATTTTTAGAGTTATTTAACATATATCCTCCTTGTTATTAAATTTCATCCCAATTTAGAGCTCTATCTAAATGGATATATCCACCATCAGGAGTTAAAATTTGTCCTGTTGTGTGTGAAGCAAGAGGACTTAGTGTAAAAACTGCTGTGTTTGCTATTTCTTCTATAGTTGTAAAACGATGACCTAATGGTATGCATTTTGCTATTTTTTCATATTGAGCTTTTGGATTTGGAAAATTTGACAACCATTTTTCATAAAGAGGAGTCATAACTTCAGCTGGTGCTATAGCATTAACTCTAATATTATCTTTTGCAAAAGCGCAAGCCCATTCTCTTGTAAAACCTATTTGAGCAGCTTTTGCTGAAGCATAAGCTGAAGTTCTACCTTGTCCTGTTAAGCCGGTTTTACTTGTGATATTTAATATACTTCCTTGTTGCTTTTTAATATATGGTAAGCATTCTTTAGTCATAGTATAATAATGAAAAAGATTATTTTCATAAGATTTAATTAATTCTTCAGTTGTAGCATCTTCTATATGTAAATTATCATTTGCTCCAGCATTATTAACCAAAGCATAAATTCCACCATATATATTAACAACACTTTTAACAAGTGTTGAAATTTGTTCTGTATTTTTTAAATCTATTTGATAAAATCCATAATTTCCGCAAATGTCTTTTAGCTCATCATCTTTTTCTTTAGAAATTTCACTTCTTGAAAAAATAATTGGAATCCCACCTTCTAAAGCCCATAATTTAGCAATACCATAACCAATCCCTTTAGCACCACCTGTGATGATACAAATTTTGTTTTTAATTTTTAAATCCATAATATATCCTTTTTTATTAATTTAGCAAGTTGTAGCAAGTCTCCAAACTGAAAAATCATTTTGTTCATTTAACTCTGCCTTTACCAATTCTCCATTTGAAATTCTTATGATCAAATCTATAAGCTCATCACGCACTTCTTCTTTTGTCTTAATCCCATCTATAATACTTCCTGCATTAATATCAATAGCATCATTCATATTTTCATAACAAAAAGTATTAGAACTCATTTTAATAGTAGGCACAATAGCTGAACCTGTAGGAGTACCACGACCTGTAGTAAAAACACAAATATTTGCTCCACCTGCCACCATAGCGCTAAGTTGTTCTATATCATTACCTGGCGTATTCATAAAAGTAAGTCCTTTGGAAATTACAGGTTTAGCATAATCAATCACATCCATTAAAGTTCTAGTACCTGCTTTATAAACACAACCTAAAGACTTTTCTTCTATAGTGCTAAGCCCACCTGCAATATTTCCTGGACTAGGATTTGCTCCGCGTATATCAGCATGAAAAGATTTAACTAAATTCTCATAGCCTAAAATCTTATCATATACCTTTTTAGCTACTTCATCATTTTTTGCTCTCTTAGCAAGTATGGCTTCACACCCTATAAGCTCTGTAGTTTCTGCTAAAATTACTGCACCACCTTCATCAATTACAAAATCACTTAAACTTCCTAAAGCAGGATTGGCACTAAGACCGCTATAACTATCGCTACCACCACATTCTGTGCCTAAAATCAAATCACTAAAATCGCCATCTGTTTTTTCCAATTTTGCAGCATTTTCAAGCATTTGATTTACTATTTTAACACCCTTTTCTATGGTATTTTTACTACCACCGCACTCTTGTATTACTAAATATTCAACCATCTTATAAGGTGTCACTTCTTTTATTTTTTCAGCTACTATTTTCGCTTGTATTACCTCACAACCAAGTCCTACAATTAAAACACCAAAAACATTAGCATTACTCCCATGGCCTATTAAAACATCTCTAGTTTGTAAAGCATCAAATTCGAGTTGAGAACAGCCATGTTGATGATTAATATATACTGCCCCATTGCATTTTCTGGCTATATTTTCGCACACCTTATTAGCACAATGCACGCTTGGTATAATAATGACTTTATTTCTCAAGCCAAATTTTCCATCTTCTCTTCTATAACCCATTATCTTTTTCATATTTATTCCTTATCCCCACGACCTCTAATACCTGCACTATTGTGAATATGCACCCATTCACCTTTATTAATATCACAACTTGCACTAGCTATAGCTTCTGCATATTTGATGACAACTTCATCTTTTTTTATATCTTTTAGTGCGAATTTATGTCCACTTGCAATATCATCTAAAAGTTCTATATTTTCCACGATTTCACCTTTTTTAAAATCACGCAAAGCAGTAGCGACATTATCTTTTTCATTGACTATAATATAGGCTTTCATAATTTTATACCCGTTTCTTTTTCTATAGTTTTAACAAGTTCTTTAGCTTCATTAAAACGAGTATTTAATTCTTCTTTTGTGGCATGTGATAAAGGATGGATGCTTGTATTTGCAAATTCAAATCCTCTGGCTTTTAAAAGCAAAGCAAATCCCATAGGAAAAGCTATGCTCATACCAAATCTTATAGCTTTTAATAAACTTTTTTGAATCAGCAAAGCTCTATCTATATTTTTTTCATTGATTGATTTATAAATTTCACTCATAAGTTCTGGAAAAACACCACCTATACTAGTCATAGAACCCTTTGCCCCTATCAGTAGTGCTCCTGCATAAAATTCTTCTCTTCCTACAAAAACATCAAAATCACTAGGCACTACATCTAATATATGATTTAAAAGCAAAGCATCTCCACTGCTATCTTTTATACCCGCAATATTATCAAGCTTTGAAACCCTTTCTATAAATTTCAATCTTAGCGCTGTTGCAAAAAGAGGGATGTTATAAATATACAAAGGAAGCTTCACTTTAGAAGATAAATCTTTAATATATTCAAAAAGTGCGTCTTCACTTAATTTATAATAATAAGGCATAGCAAGTAATAAAGCATCAAGCCCTAATTCATATGCTTTTTGCGCCAAAGTAAAAGTATTTTGATAAACTGTTGATGCAATACCTGTAATAATAGGGAGATTATTTTTTGCAGCTTCTTTTGTAAGCTTCATTATTTTGATTTGCTCTTCTATACCTAAAGCTTGAGAATCTCCTGCACTACCATTACAAAATAATCCATTTAAACCTTTTGAGATACCAAATTCGCAGTATTTAATAAATTCGTTTTCATTAATATTTCCACTCATATCATATGGAGTTAATAAGGCTGGTAAAGTTCCCTTTAATATTCCCATATTTTTCCTTTCATTTTTTGTATATACAAAAATATTTTTATATACAAAAAATATAGCTAAAAATAGAAATTTTTAAAAACATCAAAATGATAAAAAAACAATACAAAAGTCTTATAAAAGTAGTTATAATCAATCATCTAAAGCAAAAACTACTAATAGAAAATATTTTTTATATTATTAAAAATGTTACTAAAAGTAAAAAAATATGATAGAATTTATCTATTGAAAAAGGAGTAAAATGACACATCAACCAACATTAAGAGTTTTAAAAATTTTAGAATTATTGGGCAATAATAATCAAAAAAATACACTAAGCTCTATTGCAAAAGATTTAAATATCCCTCCAGGGACACTTTCTCCTATACTTCAAACTTTACAAGCTAAAAATTACATTAAATGTGATAAAAATAAATTTTACACATTAGATTATAAAATTTTAGAAATTAGCCGTTGTATTTCAATAAAAAATAGCGCATTAGAATTAATTAAAAAACATATGAAAAACATCAGAAACTTAACAGGACAAACATGCCAAATGGGAATATTAAAAGAAGGAAATGTATTTTATTTAGAAAAACTTGATTCGGATAATCAAATACAAATCAAGTCTTTTGTCGGTGCTTCATATCCAGCTTACGCTACATCTTTAGGAAAAGCATTACTAGAAAAGAAAACCTATAAAGAGCTTGAAAAAATTTATCCAAATCCTTTTGAGAAAATAACACCAAATACATTAAATAATCTAAAAGAGCTTTACGAAGAATTATCTTCTATCAAAGAAAATAAAATAGCATTAGAAAGTGGGGAAATGAACCCAGAAATTGAGTGTATGGCTATAGGAATTGAATACGATGAAAAAATTATAGCTGCAATTAGTATTTCATATCATATATTTTACTCAAATGCAAATTTTAAAGAAAAAAATCAAAAAATTTTACTAGAAGAAAAATACAAAATAGAACAAGATTTAAAATTATATTTTCCGGAATTAGAAAATATATATCAATAAAAATCCCTAGCTAGGGATTTTTATTCTTTTTCTTTTAATTTAAGTTTTTGCTCTTGATATAATCCTGTTCCAACAGGAATCATACGACCTAAGATTACATTTTCTTTCAGATCTTCAAGATAATCAAATTTACCTGCAATACTTGCTTCTGTTAAAACTTTCGTTGTTTCTTGGAAAGAAGCAGCTGAAATCACGCTATCACTTCCAATAGCCGCTCTTGTTACCCCAAGTAACACAGGTTCAGCCACAGCAGGCTCACCACCATATCTTAAAATTCTTTCATTTTCTTCTCTGAATTTTCTTCTTGAAACTAAATCACCCACGATGAAGTTAGTATGACCACTATCTACAATTTTAACTTGTCTTAGCATTTGTGATACGATGATTTCAATATGCTTATCAGAAATCACAACACCTTGACCGCGATAAACTTGCTGAATTTCAGAAATAAGATAATAATGTAATGCTTTTTCACCTAAAATTCTAAGTACATCATGGCTTGAAATAACTCCATCGGTTAATTTTTCACCCGCATGGATAAACTCACCATCTCTTACTTGAATACGTTTTGATTTATCTATCAAATACTCTGCACTACTTCCATCTTCTGCTTGAATAATGATTCTTTCTTTTGATCTTAAAGGCTTATCAAATCTAACAACTCCATCAATTTCAGCTACAACAGCAGTGTTTTTCGGCTTTCTTGCTTCAAACAATTCAGATACTCTTGGAAGACCCCCGGTAATATCTTTTGATTTAGCTGCTGCCTTTGGTGTTTTAGCTAAAATATCAGCTTGCTTCACCTTATCACCATCATTTACATAAATAACAGTTTTTGGCTCTAATTGATAACGCACTACCTTATCATTTTCACCTATAATTAACAACGCTGGACGCACTCCACTTGGTAAATACTCATTAATAACAAGCGATCTTTTACCTGTTGCTTCATCAATTTGTTCATCAGCACTATAGCCTGATTCAATATCTTCAAAATTTATAGTACCTGCAACCTCTGCAATTACGGTGTTATTATATGCATCCCATTCAGCAATGATAGTTTTGTCTTCTTTGCTTGATTTTGCTATGATAGCTTTAGGATTATTCACAAAAGCACTATCATCAAATTCAATCACGGATTCTCTTGGTATATAATGTCTTTTTGCTTCTCTATCATTTTCATCAGCAATAACAACAAAAACACCTTTTTCTTTAACTATATCACCTTTTTTAAGATTTTTAATCCTATCTAAACCATCGCCTTTGAGCATGTAAAATTTTAATGTGCCTTTTGCACCTGCTATAATATCTTGAGTGATAGGATCACCATCTTTTACTAGCAATTCACTTGCATAAGGAATACGATTTGGTATATTCCAACCTTCTTTGATTACTTCAACAATACTTTCATTTTCAGCTACTTCAACACCATCGCTATATGGAATATATAACTTACCTTCGATATTACCACTTACACCAGCAAGCTCATTAGCTTTTGCTAAATCATATTTTCTTAATATAAATTTAGCTTCATTGTTTTTTGCTTTAACACTAACCACCACATCTTCATACGCATGTTCAATATGGATAGTTCCTTTAAATGGAGCTTTGATTTTTGGCTCAACAAGTAAAATAGCAGCATTGCGGTGATTAGCCACTATAGTTTTACCTTGTCTATCTTCATAAGTGTTAAGATTATAAAATCTTACAAAACCTTCTTTGTGTGCTACTACTTGACGATCTTGCAAATCTGTACTAGCAGTACCACCACTATGGAAAGTTCTTAGTGTAAGCTGAGTTCCTGGTTCACCGATTGATTGAGCAGATATAATACCTACAGCTTCACCTGGCTTAACTAATTTGCCCTCACCTAGGTTAATACCATAGCATTTAGAACAAACTCCTTTTTTAGCTTTACAAGTAATAGGAGTTCTAATACTTACACTCTTTACACCACTTTCAACAATTACTCTAGCTTTTTCTTCATCTATTAAAGTACCTTCTGAAAATAAAATTTCATTAGTAATAGAATCAATAATATTTTCAGCTAAAACTCTTCCTAAAATTCTTTCCTCTAAGGTTTCAATCACAACACCATCTGCTGTGATTTCATTAATTTCAACACCCTCATGTGCACCACAATCATCCATTGTAACTTTTACATTTTGTGCCACATCGATAAGCTTTCTTGTTAAATAACCTGCATTTGCTGTTTTTAATGCTGTATCTGCGAGACCTTTTCTAGCACCATGAGTTGAAATAAAATATTCAAGAACATTAAGTCCTTCACGGAAATTTGAAATAATCGGTGTTTCAATGATTGAGCCATCAGGTTTTGCCATAAGACCTCTCATCGCAGCAAGCTGTGAAATTTGAGCTGCTGAACCTCTAGCACCAGAATCTGCCATCATATAAATAGAGTTAAATCCTTCTTTATCTTTTTTAATTAACTCCATCATGTCTTTTGACAAGATATTATTAGTGCTTTTCCAAATATCAATAATCTTATTATATCTTTCACCCGAAGTAATCAAACCTAAATTATATGAATTTTGAATTTCTCTTACTTGTTTTTTAGCTTCTTCTATGCTTTTTTGCTTTTGATCAGGCACAATAATATCAGCAATTGAAATAGAAATACCTGCTTTTGTTGCATATTCAAAACCAAGATCTTTTAGTTTATCTAAAAAGCTAGCACTTACTTCAAGGCCACCCTCTTTATAAACATAATCAACCAAAGCTGCAATATCTTTTTTCTTCATGACTTTATTCCACATATTTTCAGGAACAAAATCAGGTAAGATAGACTTAATAATCAATCTACCCGCGGTTGTTGTGATTTTTCTTCCATCAACCACACTTCTAATGCTTGCATGAATATCTAAAGATTTTGCTTCTAGAGCAATCATAACCTCTTCAATACCTGTGCAAATTTTATGCTCACCTTTAGCACCATCTTTTTCTAAAGATAAATAATAAATCCCCAAAACCATATCTTGAGAAGGTACAGTTACAGAACGACCACTTGCTGGAAGCAAGATATTCATAGATGAGAGCATTAATACTTTACACTCAGCTATTGCCTCTTGAGATAAAGGCACATGCACAGCCATTTGGTCCCCGTCAAAGTCAGCATTAAATGCCGCACACACTAATGGATGAAGTTGAATTGCTTTACCCTCTACAAGCACAGGATGGAAAGCTTGGATGGAAAGTTTATGTAAGGTTGGAGCACGGTTAAGCATTACAGGATGACCTTTAACAACCTCTTCTAAGCACTCCCAAACCTCATTAGTTTTGTTTTCTATCATTTTTTTAGCTTGTTTTACGGTAGTTGCATAACCTTTTTCTTCAAGCTTAGCTAACAAATGTGGTTTAAATAATTCTAAAGCCATTTTTTTAGGTAAACCGCATTGATCCATTCTAAGTTTTGGTCCAACAACAATAACACTACGACCTGAGAAATCCACCCTTTTACCAAGTAGATTTTGTCTAAAACGACCTTGTTTACCTTTGATAATTTCACTTAAAGATTTCAATGGGCGCTTATTTGCACCTTTAACTGCATTTGCTCTTCTGCCATTATCAAACAAAGCATCAACTGCTTCTTGTAGCATTCTTTTTTCGTTTCTAATGATAATTTCAGGTGCATCAAGCTCCATAAGTCTTTTTAAACGCGTATTTCTATTGATAACCCTTCTATATAAATCATTCACATCAGAAACTGCAAATTTTCCACCATCTAAAGCTACCAAAGGTCTTAAATCAGGTGGTAATACAGGTAAATTTGTGATCATCATCCACTCAGGACGATTTGGTACTACTTCATCAATATTTGTATTGCTATTTAAATTACTATTTAAGAAATTTTCTACCACTTTTAAGCGTTTGATGATAGTTTTTTTCTTTGCTTCTGAATTAGTTGCTGCAATATCTTCTTTTAATTTATTTAAAAGCTCGACAAGATCTAAATTTGCTAGTAAATCTCTAACAACTTCACCACCCATTCTAGCTTTAAATCCACTACTTTCATAGCGTTGCATTAAATTTAAATACTGCTCTTCATTTAACACATCACAAAATTCAACTTTTTTAGTATTTTCATTATCATAGTATGCATCACCTGGATTTTCTACTATATATGCTTCATAATATAATACGCGTTCTAAGTCTTTCATCTTTACGCCGAGTAAAGTACCGATACGACTTGGTAAAGAGTTCACATACCATATATGTGCTACTGGGGTAACTAGCTCAATATGCCCCATTCTTGAACGACGCACTTTAGAACTAGTAACTTCAACACCACATTTTTCACACTTAATGCCCTTAAAACGCATTTTTTTATACTTACCACAAAGACACTCATAATCTCTTACTGGTCCAAAAATTTTAGCACAAAAAAGCCCATCTCTTTCAGGCTTTAAAGTTCTATAATTAATCGTTTCTGGTTTTTTTACTTCCCCATAAGACCATGATTTGATTTTTTCGGGACTTGCAAGTCTTAATTGAAAAGCTTCAAAGTCTCTAGGTCTGCCATCTTCTTTTATTTCGATAGGTTTAAATTTACTCATTATTCTCATCCTTATCAAAAATCTCAACATCTAAAGCAAGAGATTTTAATTCATTTGTAAGTACAAAGAATGTCTCTGGAATACCTGTTGCTGGAACATTCTCGCCTTTTGTTAAAGCTTTATAAGCACTAAATCTACCCTCAACATCATCAGATTTAATAGTAAGCATTTCTCTTAAAGTATGAGCTGCTCCATAAGCTTCAAGAGCCCAAACTTCCATCTCACCAAATCTTTGCCCACCAAATAATGCTTTACCACCAACTGGTTGTTGTGTTACTAAGCTATAAGGTCCAGTGCTTCTTGCGTGAACTTTTTCATCTACTAAATGGTGTAATTTAAGCATATACATACATCCAACATGCACACGCTCTGCCATTTTTTCACCAGTTCTTCCATCATAAAGTTCGCTTTTTCCATCCATAGCTATTTTAGCCATTTCAAAAAGCTTACCAAATTCTTCAACCGTTACACCTTCAAATACAGGAGTAGCAAATTTTACCCCTTTAGCCCAATCTCTAGCATAAGAAATAAGTTGCTCATCATTTAAAGTTTGTACAAATTTCTTTTCTAGCTCAAGTCTAGATACACTACAAATTTCAAGAATTTTTTCGCGTAATTCTTTTACAAAATCTTTTTGTTTTCTATCAAAAATTTCTTGAATTTGATCACCTAGTCTCATACCAACAATCCCTAAGTGACTTTCAAGAATTTGTCCTATATTCATACGACTTGGAACCCCTAGAGGATTTAAAGCTATATCAATAGGTCTTCCATCAGGTAAATAAGGCATATCAACTTCTGGAACGATATTAGATACAATACCTTTATTTCCATGGCGTCCCGCCATTTTATCCCCAACTTTTAATTTTCTCTTAGTCGCAATATATACTTTAACAAGTTTTACCACTCCACTTGGTAAAATATCATCTTTTTCTAAAATTTCTAATTTTTCATCATGCTCTGTTTTAAGCTTTTTCTTCTCGTTTTGGAAGTGATTTTTTAAATCATCATATTCTTTTTGCACTTCTTTAGAATAAGCTTTAACTAAAGAATTTAATGCAAAACGATTAATTTTTTCCAACTCGGTAATTTCTACCTTGGAACCTTTTTTATATTTAACACCATTTATTTCTTCGTCTGAATTTAAAGGTGATTTAGAAAGCAAAGAACATACTCTTAAAGTTTCTTCTCTGTCCATCATCAAAAGTCTATCGTGATGTTCTTTTTCAAGATTTAATTTTTCATCATCATAGGCTTTTACAGCACGAGCATCTTTTTCATAACCTTTTTTAGTAAATATTTTTACATCTACAACAACACCTTCCAATGAAGCAGTTGCATATAAAGATTTATTTACAACATGTCCTGCCTTTTCACCAAAAATAGCTCTTAGTAATCTTTCTTCAGGCGTAGGTTTTACCTCACCTTTAGGTGAAACTTTACCTACCAAAATCATACCAGGCTTTATATGAGTTCCTATTTTTGCAATACCGCTCTCATCAAGATGTGCTAAATCTTCCTCTTTAACATTTGGAATATCTTTTGTAATCTCTTCAACGCCATCTTTAAGTTCTCTAGCCTCTACTTCTTTTTCATAAATATGAACACTAGTGAAAGTATCTTCGCGTAAAATTTTCTCACTAATTACAATAGCATCTTCGTAATTATATCCATGCCATGGCATAAATGCGATCAAAGCATTTTTACCAATAGCAAGCTCTCCTTGGTCCATACTTGGACCATCTGCAATAATTTGACCTGCTTGAATAAATTCGCCTTTTTTCACAATCGGGTGTTGAATAAAAGTTGTATTTTGGTTAGTTCTTAGATTTTTTTCCATTTTATAATGATCAATAAATGGTCCATTTTCATCTTCGCCCAAAATAAAAATATTTTTATTATCAACTTTTTCTACAATACCTGCTCTTTTAGCTTTAATAGCTTCCCAAGCATCACGTGCAATGATTTTTTCCATACCAGTACCTACTATAGGTGCTTGTGCGGTTAGTAAAGGCACTGCTTGACGCTGCATGTTTGAACCCATCAGGGCTCTGTTTGCATCATCATGCTCCAAAAATGGAATCAAAGAAGCTGCGACCCCTACTATCATACCTGAACAAAGATCAATCAAATGCACTTCTTCTCTTCTTGCTAAGATTGTTTCACCATCTTGTCTTGCTTCAACAAATTCTTCAACAATATTACCTTTTTCATCAATTTTAGTTGAAGCAGCTGCGATCACTAAACCTTCTTCTTGAGTAGCGGTTAAATAAACAATTTCATTGCTTACTTTTCCATTTTCTACTTTCTTATAAGGTGCTTCAACAAAACCTAGATCATTTACTTTAGCATAAGTTGAAAGCGTATTAATCAAACCGATATTTTGACCTTCTGGAGTTTCAACAGGGCAAATTCTTCCATAATGCGTTGCATGGACATCACGCACTTCAAAACCCGCTCTTTCTTTTACTAAACCACCCTCGCCAAGCGCAGATAAACGACGCTTATGAGTTACCTCGCTTAATGGATTTGTTTGATCCATAAATTGAGACAATTGACCACCGGTAAAAAATTCCATAATTGTCACAGTAATTGTTTTAGGATTGATTAAGTCATAAGGCATTACTTTATCAATATCTGCATTTAATGCGGTGAATTTATCTCTAATTGATTTTTGCATTTTAGCAAGACCCACATGAAGTTCATTAGCTAAAAGCTCTCCAATCGATCTAATACGACGATTACCTAAATGATCTCTATCATCAATATGGCCCCTACCATTTTTTACTTTAATTAAATATTTTGCAGTTTTTACTATATCTTCATTTGTTAAAACTGTAACATATTCAGGTGTATCTAATCCTAGTTTATGATTCATTTTCATACGACCAACTTTTGTTAGATCATATCTTTCAGGATTAAAAAATAAATCATTTACAAAAGCTTTTGCAGCATCTTTTACTACAGGCTCGCCTGGTCTCATTACTTTATAAATTCTAATAGCTGCTAAATCATTTTCATCTTCTATATTTTCAGTTTGTTTTAATAATTTTAAAGTCTCATTATCTTGAATGAAAGAATTAATAATAGCAGCATCAACTCCATTTGCTAAGTCATTTGCAATATCAAATTGTTTTTCTTCTTTAATTTTAGCTAATTTTCCCTCATCTAATAGCGTTAAAGAATCAAACAAAACCTCACCGGTTTCTTTATTAATAATAGGGTTAGCTAAATATCTATTTGTTAAAATTTCAATTGGATATTCAACCCATTTAACACCGTCTTTTATAAGTTGCTCAGCTTTTTTCTTTGTCATTCTTTTACCGGCTTGGTGTACAACATTGCCTTTTTCATCTTTTAAGTCATATTCGACTCTATCTAAAAAGTCATTTGGATTAAATTCAGTTAAAAATTTATCTTTTTTAACATGAATAGTTTGTATAGGGTAAAATAATTTTATAATATCTTGCTTTTTATAACCAAGTGCTCTAAATAAAATAGTAATAGGCACTTTCCTTCTTTTATTAATACGCACATAAAGCACATCTTTTGCATCATATTCAAAATAAAGCCAAGAACCACGATCTGGTATAATTTGAGCTGTATATACTAATTTATTTGCAACAGTAGAACTTTCTTCTTCTTTAAAAATAACACCTGGACTTCTATGAAGTTGATTTACAACAACTCTTTCAACCCCATTAATTATAAAAGAAATTCTATCTGTCATTAAAGGAATTTCTCTAATATAAATTTCTTGTTCTTTGATATCTTTTATACCGATTTTTTCACCCGTTTTTTCATCTTTTTCATGTAAAGTTAAACGGATTTTCATTTTCAAATTTACAGAATAAGTTAAACCTCTTTCCATGCACTCTCTAATGGTATATTTAGGTTTACCTACTTCACTACTTACATATTCTAAACTTAATCTATTTTGCGGATCATGGATTGGAAAGATAGATTTGAAAACTTTTTCAATTCCACTTTCTGAATTTTTTGCATCTAAATTTAAAAAATAATCAAAACTCTTTTTTTGTAATTGTAATAAATTTGGAATGTCTATTTGTTGTGGAACATTCGAGAAGTCTATTCTTAAACGATTTCCTGATTGTGAATTTAACATATTATTATACCCCATGGTAAAAGTATTGAAAGAAAGAATCCTTATTAAAGGAAAACAAGAAAGGATATAAAATCCTTTCTTTTAAAAATAAAAAATTATTTAAGTTCAACCTTAGCGCCAGCTTCTTCAAGTTGTTTTTTAGCTTCTTCAGCTTCAGCTTTACTAACACCTTCTTTAAGAACTGATGGAGTTTGCTCAACTGCATCTTTTGCTTCTTTTAATCCAAGACCAGTTAAAGCACGAACAACTTTAATTACATTAATTTTTTTATCGCCACCATCTTGTAATACAATATCAAATTCAGTTTTTTCTTCAGCAGCACCGCCAGCAGCACCCGCAACAGCAGCACCCGCAACCATAACTGGAGCAGCAGAAACACCAAATTTTTCTTCAAATTCTTTTACTAATTCTGAAAGCTCAAGAACACTTAGGTTAGAAATAAATTCTAATACATCTTCTTTAGTAATTGCCATTTTTTATCCTTTTTATAATTTTATTCAGCTTCTTTTTTTTCTTTTAATGCATTTAATCCAATTGTAAAATTGGTGATTGGTGCATTCCAAACTTGCAAAAGCATAGCAAGTAATTCATTACGAGAAGGCATTTTAGCTAAAGCTTTAACTTTATCTACAGAAGCAACTTCGCCTTCGATAAATGCAGTTTTGATCTCAAATGCTTGATTAGCTTCGCTAAATTTATCAGCAACTTTTGAAACATTTAATTGGTCTTCACCCCAAAGATAAATATTAGTATCTTTAAGTTCCATTCCATCTTTGCCGGCATTTTTAAGAGCAATACTTGCTAAAGTATTTTTAATAATTTGAACTTTAACATCCATTTCTCTCGCATTATTTCTTAACTCTTCAAGTTTTTTAGTATTTAAACCCTTATAGTTACAAACTACAACAGCCTCACTAACTTTAAAACCTTCTTCAAGTTTAGAAACAAGTTCAACTTTTTGGCTTTTAGTCATCTTTACTCCTTTCCGACCGGTGATTTCAAGCAGAGCAGAAAAATCTAATTAAGTCCTAGGACCTCGGCTATCTCCAATCTAAGATAAAAATTAGATAAAATAAAAGTTATTATCTTATCTAATTTTTATTAATGAGAGTAAAACTCTCATTAATTTTATTTTGTATCAAGTAATTCTTGAGTATCAAGAGAAAGAGAAGGACTCATAGTTAAAGAAAGACTAGCATTTTTAATATATCTTCCTTTTGCAGCAGCTGGCTTGTGTTTATTAATAGCTTTTACAAATGCTGTCATATTTTCTTTTAATTGTTCTTGAGTAAAGCTAACTTTACCTAAACCTGCATGGATATTTCCTTGCTTATCAACACGGAAGTTAACTTGACCATTTTTAGCATTATTCACAGCTTGTGCAACATCCATTGTCACAGTACCTGTCTTAGGATTTGGCATTAAACCTTTAGGTCCTAAAATACGACCTACTTTACCAACTAAACCCATCAAATTTGGAGTAGCAATTAAAACATCAAAATTCATATTTCCTTTTTGAATTTCTTCTACTAAATCATCACTACCAACTATATCAGCACCTGCATTTTTTGCCTCATCAGCTTTTGCATCTTTTGCTATAACAGCAACACGCACTTTTTTACCTGTACCACAAGGTAAAACTACACTACCCCTTACCATCTGATCTGCATGTCTTGGATCAACATTTAATTTTAAAGCAATTTCAACTGTTTCATCAAATTTAGCAGATGCAAGAGTTTTAACTGTGCTTATTGCTTCATCCATTAAGTAATTTTTATTTGAATCTATTTTTTTTAATAATTCTGTAAATCTTTTAGTATTTTTTGACATTAATTTTTCTCCGCATTTTATATAAAGTGCTACCGCCTTTTTAAACTCTTGGCGGTAAAGAGTATTAATCTACGATTTCAACACCCATAGAACGAGCAGAACCCATAATAATCTTAGCAGCTTGCTCTCTATCTTTTGTGTTCATATCAGCTATTTTTTTATCAACAATTTCTAAAACTTGTGCTTTAGTTAATTTACCTACTTTATTTTTTAAAGGATTATCCGCACCTTTAGAAATACCTGCAGCTTTTTTGATTAAATCAGTAGCTGGTGGTTGTTTTGTGATAAATGTAAAGCTTTTATCTGCATAAACAGTAATAACAACTGGAATATTAAAGCCAGCCATATCTTTTGTTCTTTCATTAAATGCCTTACAAAATTCCATAATATTAACACCTTGTTGACCCAAAGCAGGACCAACTGGAGGTGATGGATTAGCCTTAGTAGCAGCTATTTGTAATTTTATTTCTCCTACGACTTTTTTAGCCATAACCTTACTCCTTTACTTGCTATATTATCAAACTATTTTTTCAACTTGAGAGTATAAGATCTCTACTGGAGTTGATCTGCCAAATATTGAAACATTTAGCTTTAAAACCCCTCTAACCATATCATATTCTTCTACAATACCAACAAAGTTTGCAAAAGGACCTTCGGTTATTCTTACACTTTCTTCTTTATCAAATGAAATTTTAGGTTTAGGTGCTGCTTTATTTTTCACCTTTTCTAAAATAAGATTGATATCTTTTTCACTCAATGGGGTTGGTTTTTTACTTTCCCCTATAAAACGACCAACTTTTGGCAAAGATTGAATTTTATGCCAAAGTTCTGTTGATAAGTCAATATTGGCAAATACATAGCCTGAATACAAACTTCTTTCGCTTATTTTTTCTTTACCATTTTTAAATTCAATCACATCTTCAGTTGGAACAATTACTTCTAGCAATTGCTCTTGAATTCCATGATCTCTAACTAAATTTTCTATGGCTCTTTTTACAGCCATTTCACTACCTGCATAAGTTTGAATTGCATACCATTTATGATTCATTATTTTATCCTATAATCTTAGATAATGAAAATGACATAATCAAGTCAACCAATGCTAAAAATAATGAAACAATAGTAACAACTACAAAAACAGTAATATAAGCATTTCTAACTTGCTCTTTCAAAGGCCAAATAACTTTTGATAATTCAGCTTTTGACAATTTAAAATAAGTTATTAGTTTTTCCATATTTAACCTTATTTTGTGGCAGGGCAAGAGGGATTCGAACCCCCAACCATCGGATTTGGAATCCGGCGCTCTACCGTTGGAGCTATTGCCCTAAGGGCTTTTATATAAAAGCCTTAACTTTTTAATTTAACTTCTTTATGAACTGTATGTTTTTTTAATCTTGGGCAATATTTTTTTAATTCTAATTTTTCAGTTGTATTTTTACTATTTTTAAAAGTACTGTAATTAATATCACCGCACTCTTCACATTTCAAGCCAACTTTAATTCTCATTTTTATTCCTTAAAAAAAGCGAGATAAAATCTCGCTTATGATTATTTAATAATTTTAGATACAACACCTGAACCAACAGTACGGCCACCTTCACGGATAGCAAAACGAGTACCTTCTTCAAGTGCAACTGGTGCAATAAGACTTACAGTAATTCTAACATTTTCACCTGGCATAACCATTTCAACGCCTTCTGCAAGTTGGATAGAACCAGTAACATCCGTTGTTCTTACATAGAACTGTGGTCTATAGTTATTAAAGAATGGAGTATGACGACCACCTTCATCTTTATTTAAAATATAAACTTCTGCTTCAAAGTCAGTATGTGGAGTAATTGATTTTGGCTTAGCAAGAACCATACCACGAAGAACATCTTCTTTTTTAGTACCACGTAGAAGAACACCTACGTTATCACCTGCTTCACCTTGATCCATTTCTTTTCTAAACATTTCAACACCAGTTACTGTAGTGCTTTGTGTTTCTCTAATACCAACGATTTCAATAGTATCACCAACTTTAACAACACCTTTTTCAATTCTACCAGTAACAACTGTACCACGACCTGAAATTGAGAATACGTCTTCGATTGGCATTAAGAAATCTTTATCTGTATCACGAGCTGGAGTTGGAATATACTCATCAACTGCTACCATAAGATCTAGGATTTTTTTAGACCATTCACCATCTTGTCCGGCTTTTGCTTCTTCAAGAGCTTGTAAAGCAGAACCTGAAATAATTGGAGTATCATCTCCTGGGAAGTCATAAGAACTTAATAGTTCTCTAATTTCCATTTCAACTAATTCTAATAATTCAGCATCATCAACCATATCAGCTTTATTCATGAAAACAACGATATATGGTACACCTACTTGGCGAGAAAGTAAGATGTGCTCTCTAGTTTGTGGCATTGGACCATCTGCAGCAGAAACAACAAGAATAGCACCGTCCATTTGAGCAGCACCAGTAATCATATTTTTAACATAGTCAGCGTGACCTGGGCAGTCTACGTGAGCATAGTGACGATTTTCTGTTTCATACTCAATATGAGAAGTTGCAATAGTAATACCACGCTCTTTTTCTTCAGGAGCATTGTCGATATTATCATAATCTTTAAGCTCAGCCAAACCTCTTCTTGAAAGAACAGCAGAGATAGCAGCTGTTAAAGTAGTTTTACCGTGGTCAACGTGACCAATAGTACCAATATTTACGTGAGGCTTATTACGTGAAAATTTTTCTTTAGCCATCTTTTTCCTCCATATAAAATTTACAAACAAATACTAATTTATGTTTTATAATCTTTTGAAATCAATGGAGCTCATAGCGGGACTTGAACCCGCGACCTCTCCCTTACCAAGGGAGTGCTCTACCTCTGAGCCATACGAGCGCTCAGAAAAATTAAAAACATAAATTATAAAATTTTGGAAATTGAAACTGCTAGAAATTCTGAATTTAAAAACAGCTCCCAGTTTCACTCTACCAAAATTAGGTTGGAGCGGGAAACGGGACTCGAACCCGCGACCCTCAGCTTGGAAGGCTGATGCTCTAGCCAACTGAGCTACTCCCGCAAAGCAATGGTGGTGAGTCGTGGATTCGAACCACGGAAGGCGAAAGCCAGCAGATTTACAGTCTGCCCTCGTTGGCCACTTGAGTAACTCACCATGATAAAAATGCTTTTTATTTCTGGTCAAACACTGCTATCAACAATGGAGCTGGTTAAGGGACTTGAACCCCCGACCTGCTGCTTACAAGGCAGCTGCTCTACCAACTGAGCTAAACCAGCAAAAAATAAAGTTGAATTATAATGTAATTTTGAATTAATGTCAAGTGTTTTAAATAATTTTATATAATTTTTAAAAAATAAAGGATTGATTATGAAAATTTTATTTTCACCTAGCGAAAGCAAAAATAAAATAAATACGCAAGGTTATATAAATAAAAACTCTTTTGTTTTTAGTAATTTATATAGTAAAAGACTTGAAGTACTTACAAAATATAAAAATCATATAAAACAATGCAATGAAGTTGAACTTGAAAAATTTTTTGGTATAAAAGATGCAAGTGAAATAGAAGAATTAACTCATGATATTTTAACAAAAGAAACAAACAAAGCTATTCAAAGATATAATGGAGTTGCTTTTGATCATTTAGACTATGAAAATTTAAGCGAGAATTCAAGAAAATACATAGATGAGAATGTTTTGATATTTTCTAATCTTTTCGGTCCTATTTTAGCAAAAGATTTAATACCTTATTATAAATTAAAACAAGGAGAGAAAATTAAAGAATTTAATATAGAAAAATATTACAAAGATAGTTTCTCTGATGAACTCGATAAATTTTTAGAAAATGAATTAGTCATTGATCTTAGAGCTAAATTTTATGAAAAATTTTATACTATTAAAAAGCCTTTTTTAACTTTTACC
>NZ_JAKMTQ010000015.1:0-31273 GCF_025773245.1 Campylobacter sp. CNRCH_2007_0968H
TCTTTCTTCTGGAACATCAAAATAAAACACAAATTCCTTAACTTGACCACCCCTACCTATATTTCCACTACCCTTTTCTTTAATTTTTTGATAATTTAAATCTTTAAAATAAATTTTGTCATTTTCTTTTTTATTTCCACTTAGAAGAATAATAGAAGGTTTAATAACTTTGTTTTCAATTTTTTCTAAATTATAACTATCTGGAATACCCATAATTAAATTAAATTCATTGAATGGAATAATAAATTCGCCTGTGCTTTCCCATTGCTTTAAAAGACGATAAAGGTTTTTTGCGTATTTATTGCCTATACTACAAAAATCTTTAATATCAATCTTTGTGTAATTAGCAAAAACATCATAAATAAGAAATAAAGATTTTTCTTTTATTTTAAAATAAATTCTTTCTTCTTTCTCTTTGACACAAATCTCTTCAAAAAATGAAGATATTGAAAAATTGCGATAACCTTCATCATCAAAATAAGCGTCAGTTGTTTTTAGGCTATTTAATTTAATAGCAAATTTAACAACATTATCATAAAAGCGTTTTTTATTTTTTTCCTGCGGTAAAAAATCTCTTAATTCTTCAAAGCTTAGAGATATTTCAACCCCCTTTTTACTCTTAACAGCAAAATAACAAATTGTAAAAAAAAGATTATAATCAACAGCATTAAAATCTTTAAAAACAAAGCGATTAAGCATATTGTGGTAAAGAAGGTTATTTGTTTGTTTTTTTGTCATTTTTTAACCTTTTTGCTTTTGTAATTTAAATTGTTTTGTTTTGCCTTGATATTCTATTGAAAAAACCTTAAAAATATTTTAACAAAATCAAATTAAAGATTAATATTATTTTAAGTTCGCAAAAAGGGGGTATTTTATGAAAAAATCAAATACCTATAAAATAAGCATTCTAAGTTTATTTTAAGTCGCAAAAAGGGGGTATTTTATGAAAAAATTATAATAAAAAAAATATAAAAATGCCTTTAAATACCTATAAAATAAGCATTCTAAGTTTATTTTAAGTCGCAAAAAGGGGGTATTTTATAAAGCAAGTCGCAAAAAGGGGGTATTTTATGAAAAAATCAAATACCTATAAAATAAGCATTCTAAGTTTATTTTAAGTCGCAAAAAGGGGGTATTTTATAAAGCAAGTCGCAAAAAGGGGGTATTTTATAGCTTTTTTGTATATTTCAAAAATGCCTTTAAATACCTATAAAATAAGCATTCTAAGTTTATTTTAAGTCGCAAAAAGGGGGTATTTTTTCCGCAAAAAGGGGGTATTTTATTTTTTCAAATGCCTATATATAGGGCTTTTGAAGCCCCCCTAAAAATTTAAAAAATAAAAAAATTTAAAAGGGGAAGATGAATTAATATTTATTATTATTTTTTTAAAAAAAATTTAAGTTTTTTAAAAGTTAATAGTATTTAAACAATTTTATTTATTTTTTAAGTTTTTTTAGTTTAAGTTTAAAATAAAGCTTAAATTAAAAATTATAATTTATTATTATTTTTTTAAGAGAATTTTGTAAAAAAAAATTTTATTTTTGATTAGTGTGTTTTTTTTAAGCTTTAGTTAGCTCATAAATCAATTTTTTTATATAAGGTAATATCTTTCATCGTTTTTTTGCTTTTTGTGATTTTAGGGCTATTTTTGTGATTTTATGGCTGTATTTGTTTTTTTTGAATAAAAAAATCTTTTTTTTGATTTTTTCTATATTCTTTTAAATCTCTATTTTATAGTGGTTTAGTGATGTTTTAATGCCACCATTATATTTTTAAATCTTAAAAGTTAGTGGCTTTTTTCTTAACTACAAATTAAAATCTTTGTTTTTATAATTTTGTTAAATATTAAATGGAGAAATAGAAAAATGGAAAAAATGGAAGAAATTTTGGAAGAAAAGACAGAAAGAGATAATACTCAAAAAAGTTTGGAAGGCATAAATTTAGATAATCTTCCTAAGGAAGCTAAAAATGCTTTAGAAATTTTGGAAGAAAAAGAAAAATTAGATAAGGATATGCGTAATTTTATTGAGTTAGTTACAGAATATGAAACTCCACAAGAAAAAAAAGAATTTATTGAAAATAATTTGAATAAAGTTTATGAAAATGCAGAAATAAGCGAAAGCTTAAGTATTTTAAAAGAACAAGATGAGTTAAATAAAGAAATAAAAAATTATAAAGAACAAATCGCTAAAGAAGAAAAAGAGCTAAAAAATGAATTAGAATCAGCTTCTAATGAAAAAGAGAAAAAAGGATTAAGTCAAGAAGAATATGATGAGCGATTTGCAGAAATGCAAAAAGAACACGAACAAAAAATAAAAGAAATGGAAGATAGAATGGAAAAGTTAGAACAAAACTTTGAAAATTCTATTGAAAATCTTTTAAATTCAGCAAGTTTAAGTGAATTAATGAAATCATTGTATGAAATGGATAAAAGCTTGCATTTAATCTTAAAAGAGAAAGAAAATAATTTTGATGAGTTAAATAGACAAAGAGAAGAAAAATTAACATTAGCAATGCAGACGGAAAAAACAAGAGAAGTTATTATTGATTTTGTAAAAGAATTACATCAAAAAACAAAAGATGTTGAAAATGCAGTCAGCGAAATGAATAAAGAAAAAAATTTTTATTATCAGCTAGATAAAGTAACAAGAAATCCAGAAAAAATGGATATTAAAGAAACTCAAAAATTACAAGAATTTTTAAAGCATATTGACAAAGAAGCTCCAAATTTTAAAGAAAACTACCCAAAAAAATATAAACGAGCGGAGCAAATTATAAAAAATAGTATTGAAAAAAATGTTGAAAAAACAAAAGTAAAAAACACAGGCGGGTTATCATTATGAAATTAAAAAAAAGAATTGCGCTATCTTTACTAATTTTTTCAAATAGTCTTTATTGTGCTGGTATTCCAGTAATAGACGCCGCCGCCATTGCACAAGCAGTTACAAATTATCAGCAAATGGTTACTCAATATCAGCAAATGTTGAAAGATACGATGAATTTTGAAAAGCAAATGAAAGAACTTGGGGTTGATATGACTTCAATTAACGAAATTTTGGGAAGTGCAAATACCTTGATAAGAGAAACCGAAAATTTGTATAATGGTGTTAAGGCTGTGCCAAAAGATTTTTATGGCGAAGTTGAAGATATTACAAAAGCTTGCTCTTTTTTAGAAAGAGAAAGCTCTTTTTTTGGAATGAAAATTCAATCAGCTGGAAATAAATACACAGATAAAATTAATAATTGTTTATCGGCAATATCCGATGTAAATGAAATAAACAAAACTATAAAAGAACTTACAGATAAAAGCCTAAAAATTACAGATACTAAGCTTTTTAATGAAAATAGAATTCAAATACAAAATTTAATAAATGCAAAAGAGTATTTAAAATCAAAAGCAAATCAAGATAAGATTAATAAAATGATAGCATTTTACGATACTTATCAAAAGAATGAAAGCACTAATCCTTATACAAAAGCAAAAATGGATAAAGACTTGCAAAACTTAGCAAAACAACTAACAAATTCAAATAATCACAAGCAAGCCCAAGCATTAACAAATGCTATTTTGATCAAAATATTAGAAATGAGCCAAAGACAATATGAATTAAGCATTTATTATTCTCAAGTTTTAACAGCAGTTGCTACTAATGGAGAAAAAAATTTTAACCAACCGCAAACTTTTAACTTGACATATAAAGAACCTGAAGACCCAAAAGAATATAATCCATTTTTGAAAGATGTAAAAGAACAAAGAAAAGATGAAAACGGCTTTCCTATATTTGATTTTTAATCTAAATATATCTAAATTAAGTATAATTTAATACTAAGTTATGTATAATTAAATCATATAAAAAGGAGAAAAATGAAAAAAGTAGTAATTACCGCAATTGCGACAACTATTTTATTAACAAATTCTAAAGCATTAAATCTTGATGTTTTAACGGGAGATACAAGATTAGCTTGTGAAGCTATGCTTTGCCTAGCTTCCCCTATAAAACCGCCTGAATGTGCCACAGCAATAGCAAGATATTTTGCAATCAAGTTTAAAAAACCTTGGAAGACCATACAAGCAAGAAAAAATTTCTTAAATTTATGCCCTGTGGATAACACAGACACAGAAATGTATAAATACAAAAATGATATTTTAGTAAATTTAGACGGGGAATGTAATTTATACGAGTTAAATAAAAGAGTTGAAAGAACAATTATAGGTTATAAAACAATTTGTGGGGGAAGACACGAACCTTGTAAAGAAGTGCCAGTTTATGGATATAGAATTAATCCAGAATTAACACAATCTTGCTATTTATTACAATCATCAACTTATACAGATTATCAAGGTTTTAAATATACTTGCTCAAAAAACTTTATTGAAGAAGTTAGTTGGAAAAGAGGCTATGAGTTACAGCAAATTACAGAAGAAGAGTATAATAAACTTCCAGATGATCAAAGAGAAAAACATTATGAAGGTAAATTTAACAAGCAATGGAAATTTTATAAAAAAATTCCAATAAATAAAAAATGTTGGATACAAGAAAGAAATTAAAATGTATCTTCCTTATTTTTTAAATGGAAAAGAATTTAAACACCCTATCGTTTTTTGGAAAAATATACCTTGCAAAATTTGTAAGGTATATTGTTATGTTGAATTTACAGCACTGCAAAAAGAAATTTCTTTTCAGTGCAAAGAATGCAAAGAACATAATGTTTTAAATTTAAATGAATTATAGTAAAGTAAAACAATGGAAAAAACTAAAATAGAAATCGCGGAAAACATTTTAAAAGAATGCTACTGGGGTAACACAAATATGACCCCTAGCTTCATTGTAGAGCATATCCAAGATAAAGACTTTGCAAAAAGAATTTTTAGTGCAATTTTTCAAAATTCGCTTACAATGTTTGATGATTTAAAAATTATAGATAATGAAGAATGGATAAAAGAATTTATCATTTCTCAAAATCAAAGATTAGGTTATCACAAAAGATTTTATTATGAAGAAAGACTTGATGAACTCATCGCACATTATGGGATAAAAGATGCAGGAAAAAGAAGAGAAATATATCCAATTGTATAAAACCCAAAATAAAATACTTAATTTAACAGCAAAAGAAAAATTAGGGTTTTATCTTACAGGTGGAACAGCTTTGCAAAGGTTTCATTATAATAAATTTAGATTTTCTGATGATTTAGATTTTTTTCTTATTGAAAATGAAACACAAGATAAAACACCAAAAGAATTTAATGAGTTTGTAACTATGTTAAAAGATAATAACATAGAACATACAATTAAAATTTCAAATAAATATTTTACGCAAATTTATCTTAGAGAAAATAATTTAAAAATAGATTTAGTAAATGATTTTGTATATCACGAAAAAGATGATTTTAAAAAATTAGACAATGGTTTATATATAGATAGTATTCAAAATATTTTTGTTAATAAACTTGAAACTTCAGTTTCAAGAGATGAGCCAAGAGATTTATTTGATATTTATACGATTTTATCTAATAATAAAATGGATATAAATAAAAGTTTTGAGATATTAAGTAAGAAATGTAATATAGAACCAAAACAAGTTATATCAAATCTAAAAAATATAAATCTTAATAAAATTAATTTGGAAGAAGTAAGAACAAAAAATAATTATATCTTAAAAGATTTTTATGAAAATTTTCATAAAGTGATCAATGAAAATTTCATAGAAAAAAATCAAAAAAAAGAGCTATTTGAAAAAATAAATTATTATGAGAAAAAAAAAGATATTTTAATTTCAGAACAAAAAAATAAACTTATAAAAGATATATCAAATACAGCAGAAAAACTTTATAAAAACAAAGAACTAAGCCAAGAAGAAAAAAATAGTATTGATAATATTATTAATCAATCAAGAAAGCTTTATAATGGCAAAAAAATCTAATAAAGTTTTTAATGAAGAAATACTCACTCTCCCTTTTGATAATATCCTTATGCAAAATGGATATTATCATAAAAAAGACAAGTGCAGTAGAAATTTTATTACAATGGCAAATAATAACGAGCTTATTGTAATTACAAGACAAACTAACGGACAATATTTATATTTTAATCCTAATGAAGAAAATGACAGGGGAAATATTTTTTCCTTTTGTAAAAACAGGGGGATTAAAATCACAGATTTATTAAATGAAAAAGTTAAAAATATAGAATTAAAACATAATATTGAACCTTCAAATTCAGTAAATAAAGCAAGTGTTGAAGCTATAAATAATTTTAAAAATTTTAATAATGTAAAACAAAGAAATTTTTTTAAAGAAGATAGATTAATTTCCGAAGAAACATTAAAAATTTTTGATACTTTAAAACAAGATGAAAGAAATAACATTTGTGTGCCAACTTATATTTTAGATAATTATAACGGACGAGATTTTATAAATTCAGGCGGATATGTTGCATATCTAAGAAATCCTATAAAAAAAGACAAAGAAGGAAATATTTACAGCAAACCTATAAAACAGCTTTGTTATGGAAATAAAGGCTTAGAAATAGCAAGAAATAGCAAAAATAAACAAGGAATAAAAGATATTAAAAATATTGTAATAACTGAAGCTATGCCAGATAGTTTAAGTTTATTTGAATTAAAAAATTTAAATCCAGATGAAACTTTAATTTGTGCCACTAATGGACAAATTACTAAAGCACATAAAGAAATATTTGAATATTTTGAAAAGAATGCTATAAATGCAAAAATTATTTTGGGTTTTGATAATGATGAAAAAGGCATAGATTTTACTTTAAAGGCGAAACAATCTTTTAAAGAAAGAGAAGTCATTGAAGAAAAACCAATTACAAAAGATTTTAATGATGATTTGATTTTACATAAGGTATTTAATTTAAAGAAAGATTTTTCAAATCAAGATCTTCAAGATAGTATTAATAAAATGAAAGATAAAGTAAAATATTTGCTTGAGAAGAAAAATATTTTACTTGAAAATAAAAAAAGAGATTTGATCAAAGAAATATCAAATAATGATATTCCTTTGATTAATTATTTAAAACCAAAACTTGAAAAATTTGTAAATTTAGAAATTATTGAAAATAAATATCAAGAATTTAACCAGTATCTTGAAAGAAAAAAAGGTAAAGAATTAAAATGAAAAAAAATAATTTTAGAAAAATTAGAAAAATTATTAAATTTCAAAGATAAAAAATTTTTATCTTTTGTAAAGCAAAATGCTTATTATTATAAATTTTTGAAAGAATTTATTTTAGGATTGACAATTTTAACAATTATTTTATCACTTATGTTATTTTATATGTTATCCATACTAAAACAAGATATTCTTTTAATAGTATTATTTATGTTATGTATAGATTTTTTACTTTTAAATTCAAGATTTAACGCACTAAAAGAAATTTATAAAATTTATCAAACCTATGAACTAAAAAAATAAAATTTATTAATTTTTTTTGGTATAATAACACACCAGCAAGTAGGGTAGGGACTTTTTGCTTTTTGAATTGTTTTGTATGAAAAATCTCTATTTTTACTTGCTTTATAAAAACACCCACAAAATAAAAACCAAACAATGTAAAATAATCCTTTTAAGTTTTAAATAAACTCCTTTATTAATTACATTTTATGTAATTGATTTTTATATATAAAAAAAGGGGGAAAATATGCTGTTTTATTTAATTATTTTAAGCCAAAGGGTTTTTAGTATCCCCCTTAAAAAAGGGAGAAATCAAGGCTAATAACACTTGACTTTTGATTAATCAAAGGCTGTTACCCTTTGGTTAATCAGCCTTACTCATATTATATCAAAACTTTCTTTATACAAAATTTAATTTTTAATCTAAATATATCTAAGTTAAGCATACTTTAATAATAAATTATGTATAATTATATTACAAAACAATTCAAAACAAGGAAAGCAAAATGGAAAATATACAAATAGATTTTAATCAAAAAGCTGTTTTTTTAAATGTAAGTAATTATGATGATGAAACAATTATGAACACTTATAGAAGTGTTTTAAATAGTGGAGCATATCAAATCATAAAAAAACCAAAAAAAATAGATTTTTATACCGCTATCGATGAAAATAATAATAAATTTATTTTTATGTATTATGATGAGTATAAGAAATCAGCATTCAATAAACTTATTTTAGCCGAAGCTTATATGTTTCTAAGACTTATGGCAGAAAAATTTTAAGAATAAAATTTGAGAATTTTAAAATGTTAAATTTTATATTAGATTTAAAATTTTATGAAGTCTTATGTTTTTTATTAGGTATTTCTTTTGCATTAATTATTTTGTTTTATCGCACTAGGATTTTATATATTATAGTTATAATTAAAATATTTATAAGCTATCTTGTAGCTATGCTTTTTACTACAATAATTTTCTTTATTTCAGCCAAACCTAGTGAAGAATTTATCAATTCTTTAAAAGAAAACAATATTATTAATCAAGAAACACTAAGTGCTTATTTAAGTAACGATAACTACTCTATTATATACTCTATAGATACCTTAGGCTTTGGGATTTGCGAAAGAAACAATTACAATGGAGAAACTTGCCACGACTACCTTAGATATGTTATTTCATCATTAGAAAGAAAACAAGAAGAATTAAAAAAAGAACATCAGGAAAAACTTCAAGAAAAACAAGAAAAACAAGAAAAACAAGAAAAACTTCAAGAAGAACAAATAAGATTAAAGGAAAAAAATGAAAACATTAAAAAATTTGCAGATGAATATTTTTTAATACAAAAAATAAAGGAATAAAAATGCAAAAAATAATATGGACTTGTATTAATTGCCAAAAAGTCAATAATACAAGTTTAGGAAGTTTAAAGAGTTTAGAAAAAACCAAGCAAATATTAACTTCTTTTAATGAGGAAATAATCTTATTTGCAAAATGTAAAAAATGTAAAAAAAATAATGAACTGCTTATGCAGTTTAAAATAATAGGATTAAGTCAATTTCAAGATGAAAATAAGAGTAAAAGAACTCTCAATATGGTTAAAATTAATAAAGAAAGAGCTAAAAATAAAAAAGAGCAAATTTTTTCCCTTTTAAATGGATTATTTTCAGATAATTACAAAGATGAAGCAGAAAATTATGATATAGAAAAGATAGCTTTGCACGCAAATGTAAATATAAAAACAGCAAAAAAATATATTTTAGAATACGAAAAAACATTAATAAAAGAGTAAAAAAAAAGGGGGGGGGGTAATATATCCAAGATATTTCTACTTTAATCTAAATATATCTAAGTTAAGCATACTTTAATAATAAATTATGTATAATTATATTACAAAACAATTCAAAACAAGGAAAGCAAAATGGAAAAAGATATTTTAAGATTAAAGCTAAAAAATCAAAATAAAATTTCAGCGTTCTTAAAAAGACTAGAAAGTTTAAAAATTGAAGACAAAGAAATTTTAACACACATTAAAGAATTAAACAGCAAAGCATTTTACTCAAGATTATATATGTATGAGTATAACTCACAAGATTTTAAATATTTTTATAGCTTATTTGAAGAATATGAAAATATGCACAATAAAAATTTAAATTATGAAAACATTTTAAAAATTTTAAAAAAAAGAAATAAAATCAACGAAAAAGGTATAAAAATAGGAGATGTTTTTTTTAGTAGTTTGGGCTATGAAAATACAAGTGTAGAATTTTATCAAGTTATTGCAGTATCAGAAAAAAGTTTTTATTGTCAAAAAATTTTTCAAAAATATGAGCCGTTTGGGTATGACTGCGGATATACCAAGCCAATGCTTAATAATTTTGATTATGATAAGAAAGTTTTAATGATAAATAATAAACATCAAACATTTAAAGATGAAGATTATAAAAGATATTTATGCAAATATGATAATGATTTGAAATTGCATTATTCTAATCATTATTAAAAAGTTTGAAAACTTTACTTTTCAAATTTTTAAAAAAATAGCTTTAAAGCCTATATTATAGGCTTTTGCTTGTATATAACTATTATTTTTTAAGTTTTCTTTGTTTCTCAATAAAAACTTAAAGTATGGAAAAATAGGGTTTTAAAGACTTAAGGTTTGATAAACCTTAAAATGATTTTTTAAAGTAAAATTTGTTATAAATATAAATATAAATATAAGGGCAAATAATTAATGCAAATGCAAAATGAAGATTTAAAATTTGATGAATGGAATAAAGTCAAAAAACATATTGAAAAAGAAAAAAATAAAATTGTTCAAAAACAAAAAATATACTGGATTAAAATTGGTAAAAATATCGGGGGTGAAATTTTTGGAAAAGGAAAAGTTTTTGCACGCCCTGTTTTGGTAATTAATGTATTTTATAATGGTTTGTTTTTAGGAGTTCCTTTAAGTTCAAAAACAAAAAATAAAAGCGGTAAGCTTTATTATAAATTCACAGATGATAAAGGAAAATTGCAAGTCGCACTTTTAGGGCAAATAAAAATTTTTGATAATAAGAGAAAAATAACATTTGAAAGTAGTATTAAAGATGAAGATTTTATTTTAATAAAAGAAAAAATAAAAAAGAATATTATAAATTAAAATATCCCCGCTCTAAGACGGGGCAACCTATCTAAAAGATAAGCCAAATTCTTCGCTAAACTTTCGTTATAGGAAGTCAAACAAAATTATTATATCAAAAAATATTAATAAAAATCAATATTTATCATTAATATATGTATATATCAAAAAAAAGGGTAATATATCCAAGATATTTCTACTTTAATCTAAATATATCTAAGTTAAGCATATTTTAATAATAAATTATGTATAATTATAGAAAATTAAAAAGGAGAAAAAACAATGAAAAAACAAATTATCAAATTTACTTTATTAGCAGGGTTAGCAGGAATTTTTGTTGCGTGTGGTGGAAATGGAAGTGGAAGTTATGTTGAATTAAAAAATGACGGCTACGACCAAAAACTATTTGATTTGTCAAATGCAGAAATTAAGAAAAAATACCCAGATTATGATTTGTATCATTACACATCAATTAAAGCTGAAAAAGAAATCAAAAACCCAGATGAAAAAATAAAAATGATAAAATTTGCAATAGATAAAGACAAAAAAGGCTTTGAATATATCAATTATGTTTTTATTAAAAATAAAAAAACAGGAGATTTTAAAGTTTTATCCGCTACTTGCCAATCAAATTTAAAAAAAGAAATTTTTTGTAATTCAATATATGACGCACCTAAATATTATTTAAAATAACCGATTAAAATATGGAGTGACGATTTCTCTCCATATTATTTTCTTTTTTGTCAAAAATATTATTTTTATTTGATTTTTCTAAATTAATTTCTTGCTTAATATTTAAAATTTCACAAGCTTTTTTATATTCTTTAAAAATAAAAGAATTTTTAGAAATATTTTTGTTATTTTCCAATGCTTCTTTAATTCTTGCAAATCGCTCATTTGCACATTCTTTTAAAAATTCTTTATTTTGCTCAAGTGTATTTAAATATTTTTCATATTCTTTAAATTCAGCATTAGAAAGTTTTAAAAGATTAATAGAATTATCCAATTTTTCCATTTTTCTTTCAATTTTAAAAATACTTTCATTATGTTTTTTGTTATAAATTTGATGTATTGTAGAGCTTTCTAAGGCATTTTTTCTAATTATATCATCATTGCTAGTATTATCTAAAATTAAAGATTTCATTTTTTTAAAATTTTCATAATCGCTTTTTGTTGATATTTTGTGTTTATATAAAAAATCTATAATATGCTTATAATTTTTAATATTTCCTGTGCTATCAAGACTAATATTATTTAATTCTTTTTGTAAATAATTAATTTTTTTGTTATTTTCTTCTAATTTTTGTATCTCTTTTAAAATCATATTTTCTTTATTATTGATGTTTTTATTTATTTCTTTTAAATTCTTTCCAATGGTATAAAATCTTTTATTTTTCTTCTTTTTGTATTGATGAAATAAACTAATTAAGTTGTTTCTTTCTTGTTTCAAATTTTCATTTTCACTCATCAAAAAATCTATTTTTGTTTTTTTATTATCAGCAATACTTTTTTCTTTATTTAATTTATTTAATAACATATCACTTAATTCTTTTTTTCTTTCTAAATCATCAATAGCAAGAGAATTTTTAATTTTTTGATATTTTTGTTTAAGATCATTTTCAAAAGAAAAATGATTATGATAATTTAATCCTTTGTTAGATAAAGAAATACTAAAATTTGTTCTTACATCACTCCAAAAATCTTTTATATCTTCTTTATTATTAAAGTGAATTTTTCTTTTTGTAATTGAATTTCTTTTATTTAAAATAATATGAATATGCGGGTTATTTTGATGTGTGTGTATTTGCATAACATACTTGTATCCTAAGAAATTATTAGACATAGTTTCCTGCACACATTTTTTTAAAATTTCTAAATTTTTTTTATTTGGAGTTTCTTTAATTGAAAACATCAAATGCCAAGCTTCTTTACTATTTTTATTTTTTGAAAAATCTTTACTCCATTCTTTAAAAACTTCATCGGAAGAAACTTTCTCTCCCTTTTCATTTATTAATAAAGGTTCATCAGTATTTTTTAAAATATAATCCATACATCTTTTAACAGCGTCTTTACCTAAATTACTAATCATTTTTGCCACAGATTGTTTTGAAAAACTTTTTTGATTGATATTATTAATATTTTTACTTAAGGAATAAGAATTAATACTATGATTAAAAATTTTATTTCTAGTGTATTTTTCTTTGATTATAGTTGAAGCTTTTTTTACTTTTTTATATTCTTCCCATAAATCATTTATATTTTTACTCAAAGTATTTTCCTTTAATGAAATAATACAGAATTGTAAAAAAAAATAAATATTTTGTATAGAGGCAGGATAACCCTTTATAGTGGCATATTTAAGCTTCAAAACACTATAAAATAGAGTTTTTAAAGCTTAAATCGATTTTTCTACGAAAAATAAAAAATCATTCTATGATTTTTTTGTATAAAAAAGGAAAATACTTATGAAAAAAATATAGTTAAAAAATAAAAAATATATTAAACAAGTATAAAAAACATCAAATAAGTAAAAAATGTATCAAATAAGTAAAAATTATATTAAATAAAAATAATAGAATAAAAATAGTAAAAATATTAAGTAAAAAATATTAAAAAAATAAAAATATTAAAAAAATAAAAAACCCCCTTTTTGCGACATTTTTATAGTGGCATATTTTTTTTAAAAATAATTACCAAAATACTATATTTTCATTATCTCACGAATAAAAAAAAATAAAAATCAGTAAATAAAAATATTTTAAATTAAGTTTTTTTTAAAAAAATAAATTATTTTCAAATGCCTATAAAATAAGCATTCTAAGTTTATTTTAAGTCGCAAAAAGGGGGTATTTTATGAATTGTTATTATTTCAAAATATTAAAATTAAAGGAGCAAATACAAAATGAAAAATTTACAAAGAAATTTATCAAAATTTCTAACATTAATTTTGTTTGCACCATTTTATCTTTTTGGTGCAGACGGGGGAAATATAGCTTCAAAGCTTTCAAATAGTGTCAATCAACAAATTACAGATGTAGGATCAAGCGTTGCAAGTATTGTTAATACAATTTCAATCGTTATGGGTGTTATATGGATAACAATAATGTTACTAATGGCTTTCTTTAATATGGAAGGAATAAAAAATCACGCAAAATTACTTTTTGGTGCATTAGTAATAATAGGTGTTATTTATGGTATATCGGCTGCCGGAATGTAATAATGATACAAACAACTTGCTATCGAGATTTGACAAGAAAAACAAAAATAAAGGGATTAACTAGCACAAGCTGGTTTGCCCTTATTATTTTAGGTTTTATTGCTTGGTTTTTTCTAGTTTTATACTCTTTAATTGTTATTGTGTTTTTATATTGTTTTTTCTTTATTTTAGAGTTTTTTGATGAAGACATTTATCAAATCATAATTGCGAAATTTTCATTACCGCAAAATAAATTTTTTTCTTAAAGGCAAGAAGTGGGAACAAGTATTATTACAATTTTAAAAAATTTTATATATGAGAAAAAAGCTCCAAAACAAGAAAATTTAACAAAAAAAGAAAAAAAAGATTTAAAAAATATATTTAATCAAATAAATAAGGGTGCAGATAATATTTTTTCAATTGCAGAGCCTAAAATATTTTCTATGGCTAAAGAAAATAATATAGCTTTTAAACTTGACGAAAATATATTAGCAACAAAAGATGGAAATTTATGTATAGGAGTTGAATTAAAAGGAATATCATATTCTAGTGTATCTTTGGAAGAAGAATTATCTTTATTGCAAAATAGAATGCAATTTTTTGGAAAATTAAATAGTAATTTAGATATAAATTTAATAATAAAAAAAGATAAAATAGAATTAACAAAATCATCAAATCTTTCTAAAAATATCTACGCAAATCAAATTATAGAAAAGTGGGGAAATCACAAAGATGTTTTTCAAATTACTTATTTAATGATTATATCTACAATAGATAAAAAAATAAGTGGAGCTTTGGAAAGCTTTAAAAACAAAACAACAAAAGAAAAAGAACAAACAGATAAAAAAGAAAATTATGTTTTTGATACTAAAAAACAAATTTTAAATGAAACACTAAACGAAATCAAAAGAGCATTATCTCAATTTAATCCCGTGCAAATTAGTGCAGATGATATTATAAATTTTTATGCTACATATTCAAATGCACAAGAAACAAATTTCAAGTATTCAAATGATTTAATTACAGACTGCTATATTAGCTCAGATGTAGAATTCAAAAAAGATTATATACATTTTCTAAGAAACGACGGTAAAGAAATGTTTGCAAGATTTATAAGCATAAAAGCTTATGAAACAGATATTATAACTTCACATATCAACTCAAAAATATTAAGAAATAGTAATGATTTTATAGTTTTCATAAATATGAAAGCCTATGAAAAAGAAAAAGCAATAAAAAAAGTAAAAGATACTGGAGCATTTGCACCACAAATTATAAAAGATGAACTGCAAGGTTTAATACAACAAATTACAGCAGATAGAGAAAATTTGATGTTAGTAAGCTATTCAGTTTATATTATAGCACCAAATTTAGATGAGTTGGAAGAAAAAACAAATGAGTTAAAAGGGATATTAGAAAATCAAAATTTAAACATTGTAAGAGAAACGATTAATCAAAAAGCTTTGTATTTTTCATTTTTTCCAAGCAGATCAAATCTAAATGCAAGAAAAAGAACATTAAAAGTTTCAAACTTAGCAACAATAGCAACTTTTGAAAAAGATGTTTTGGGCTTTGCAAAAAATGACTGGGGTAATGAACCCGTAACTATCTTTAAACATTTAAGCGGAACTCCATTTTTATTTAATTTTCACTGGACTTCAGAAGGCGACAAGCCAAGCGGGCATACAATGATTATAGGTGGAACAGGAGCAGGAAAAACTACACTAGCACAATTTTTAATGTGTAATCTTTATAAATATGATATAGATATTTTCTCAATGGATAAATTAAGGGGAATGTATAATTTTTCAACTTATACAGACGGAGAATATCACGACGCAGACTTAGGAGATTTTAAACTCAACCCTTTTGCATTGCCATATACAGCAGAAAATAAAGAATTTCTTAAAAATTTTATTATGCAAATGGCAAATTTAGAAGATAGTGATTATACAGCAGTTAATGAAATACAAAAAAGATTAGATATGCTTTATTCAGTCAAAAAAGAAGATGATGTATTTTCATTATCAGATTTTATTGAAGGGCTTCCGCCAGATGATAAAGATATAAAAGGAAGATTAAGACCATATATAAATAGTATTTTTGATAATAAAGAAGACGCATTAAGCTTTAAAAAACAACTATCAATATTAAATATGGATAGTATTATCAAAAATCCAACATCAGCAGGACTTACGGCTTATTATATCTTTCATAGATTAAAAAATTCAGCGAAAAATTCTCACAAAAAAGGCTTTTTTTGTTTTATTGATGAGCTAAAAGATTTTCTTATGGACGAAAATATGAGAGAAAGTATTTTAGAAGCTATTTTGGAAGTAAGAAAAATCGGTGGAGTTATGTGTATGGGTTTCCAAAATTTAAGTTTCTTTGATGATGTGCCAAAAGGAGCTAGTTTTTTAGAAAACATCGCAAACTATATAATTTTTCCAACAACCAATGCACAAACTTTAGAAAATATGAGAACGAAACTTAATTTAACACCAACAGAAATAAAATTTCTACAAGAAGCAGGAACAAATTCAAGACAAGTCTTACTAAAAATGAATTTGAGAAATGAAAGTGCGATCTTAAATGTAGATTTAGGACGCTTAGGGAAGCATTTGAGAATATTTTCATCATCAAGTGACAATGTTAAATTAATGAGAGAATTAAAAGAACTATATCCGAATGAATGGAGAAGTTTATATCTTGAAAATAAAAGGGGGTAAAAATGAAAACAACAATAAAAATTTTATTAGTGATAGGAATTGTAGCTTTTTTTTCAGCTTGTGCAAAACACTCAAGAGAAATACCAAAAAAATCGCCTTGTGCTTGTAAATATTGTGATTATGATGTAATTAAAAAAAGTTAAGGAGAATTTTAATGGCTTTTAATGATGAAAAAAAAGACCCAAATTTCATTTTTCAGCTTGAAAGAAATATAAAAGCTTATATGCTTTATATGATTTTAATCTTATCTTCAATTGTTATTTTGCTTGCATTAGCAATTATATTTATTGCACCACTAAAAGAAGTAAAACCTTACTTAGTATTTTTTTCAGACGGAGAAACTAACTTTGTAAGAGTTGAACAAGCGGGAATGGATATGAGAGCAGACGAAAATTTATTAAAATCAATTCTAGCTGGATATGTTAAAAAAAGAGAAACAATAAATAGAATTGATGATAGTGAAAGATATGAAGAAATTCGTCTTCAAAGTAAGAAAAATGTGTGGGATACATTCACAAATTTAGTTAAAACACCAAATTCAATTTATACTACAAAAGGGTTATATAGAAATATTGAAATTATAAATGTATCAATCTTTAATAAAAATGTGGCAACAATTGATTTTATTGCAAAAATCACAAATCGGGACGCCACAGAAAATAATTTTAAAAAATATAGAGCCACAATGTATTTTGATTTCCAACCAATAGAAATAACATACAATTCAGTCCCAAAAAACCCAACAGGTTTTATTGTAGAGCAATATTCAATCACAGATATTATAGAAAATAATGAAAATAGCGATAAAAAAGGAGCAAATACAAAATGAAAAAAATATCATTTATTGCATTTTTGGCTTTGTTAAACCTTTCTTTTGCTGAAGAAGTTGTGCAAGATGTAGCACCAATTGCTACGACGCCACCAGCAACAACCGCAAATCAGGGAGAGAACATATTTCAAACAAAAGAACAAGCAACAAGAGATTATACAAACACAAATTTAAAAATTGATCTTACTAATTCAACAAATGAAAGTTATTCAAATCCACAATATCAAACCCAAGCTTTTGATAATTTTAGTCAAAATAACGGAGAATTAACAGAAGAACAAATAGCACTAATGAAAAGTGCATTAAGAAATCAAAATTTAAATGCACTGCAAAGAAGATTTTTTCAAAAAAAATATTCAGGTTATGAAAATACATTAAATTTAAATTATCAAGAGAATAAAACACAAAAAATAAGAACTCGCTTTGCAATGGCAACAACTTTAATTTTTGAAACAGATGTAGAAAATTACATCTTAGGAGATACAACAGGTTTTAAAGTTGAAGAAATTCCAAATATGCCAAATGCAATAGCGATAAAGCCATTATTAATAGGAATAGACACATCTTTGACTATTTTTACAAAAGATAATAAATTACATACTTTTTATGTTTTTTCAACAGATTATAAAAATAGCAAAGACCCTTCATTAGTGATATTTATTAAAGATGATACTTCAAAAAGAATGCTCAAAGAAAAGCAAGAAAAATTAGAAAAAGAATATTTAATAATAAAAGAAGGCATTGCAGAAGTTAGAGTGAAAAAAGATGAAATACATAAGCATTATGCTCAAAAAGCAAAAAATGAAAATGCTTGGTTAATTAGTGAAGAAATTTTCAACGACAAGAAATTCACTTATTTTAAATATGATAAAGAAAAAATGCCACAAATACCAGCTATTTTTGCTGTAATAGATAAACAAGACAGCCCAGTAGAAACAAGAGTAATAGGAAATTATATTATTGCAGAAACAACTGCACAACAATTTACAATAAGAAGCGGGGAAAGTTATGTTTGTGTAGAAAGATTAAAAGAAGATCCAAATAAAACTAAGAAGGCTAAAAAATGAAAAAAAAGCTTGTAATTAGTTTTATTTGTTTATTAGCAATAAATAATTTAAATGCTGAAAGTATTTTTGAAGAAGAAAAAAATACTTCAAATACAAATAAAAAAGAGAAAGCAAACATTCAAAGGGAAAACTTAGATTATCTTTTTAAAAATTCAGATACTAAATTCCCGATTACAGATTATATTTACAAAGGTGGTTTTAAAGAACCAAATGAGAATAATTCTTTAATAAAAAAAGAAAAACAAGATGAAAATCAAAGCAATGATATTCTTAAGGATATTGAACTTGAAAAACAAAGACTTATTAATGAAAATCAAAAATTAGCAAGGGAGTTACAACAAGAAAATATAAAAAAAGAAGAAGATAATTTAAAAAAATTAATAAGAGATAGTATTTTAGCAGAAAGAGCTAATACTAAAATTTATATTCAAGACACAAATTCAAGGTATGGTGCTGACGGGTTTTCAAATCAAAAAAGTGTAGATATTTCAACAAATGAACACAAACTATACAGAACAATAAGAGCGGGCAGATTAATACCAGCCATTCTTACAAGTGCAATTTCTAGCGACTTAAGCGGTATTGTAACGGCACAAATAGAACAAGATATTTATGCAACTATGGGAAGAGCGGTATTAATACCACGCGGAAGTAAAGCCATAGGATTTTACAAAAATGATAACAAAATAGGGCAAGATAGATTAGAAATTGCTTGGAGAGAAATTATCACTCCACAAGGCGTAAATATAATGCTAACAGGTGCTATCGCCAGCGATAACATGGGAATGAGCGGAGCTTTGGGAAGCGTAAATAATAAATACTTAGAAAGATACGGAATGCCTTATGCCTTATCAACAGCTTCAAATGTGCTTTTATTGAGTATCGCTTCTAAAATAAAAGGAAATAATACTTATGCACAAGAAATTTACTCACAAAGTAAAAATGATGTTTCAACAATAGTAGATGATATTCTTCAGCAACAATCTCAAATTAAACCTACTATTGAAATTAAATCAGGAAGTAGAATTTTTATAGTGCCTACAAATCATATGTGGTTTGCGAAGCCAAAAAATGGAGAAGTTTTAATTAAATATTTTCAAGAAGATTAAAAAATATAAGGAGTAAAAATGGAAACAAATAACAACTATGAAAAAATAAAAAAAGAAATTGAAGTTGAAAAACAAAGAAGAAAAGAAGAAGATAAAAAAAATAAAAAAATCATCAATCAAATAAAAACTATTGATAAATTAAAAAATAAGCTTAGCAAAGAAGAAGCTAAGCTAAATGAATTAATAGAAAATACTCAAAATACAAAAGAAGAAAAGATATGAGTATAGTTTTAAATAATATTTTAGAAATCTTAAGACCATATCTTGAATTAAATGCAAACGAGTTGATCTTTAATCGTCCTTGCGAAATTCAAGTTGATCGTGGAGATGTTTGGGAAACAATTGAAGATGAAAAATTAACATATCAATTTTTAGAAACATTTTTAATTGAACTAGCAACAAGAAGAAATCAGCGTTTTGATGAAAAACATTGTCATCTTTCTTGTGAATTACCAGCCCCCTTTTTAAGATATAGGGTGCAAGCACAGCATAAAACATCGCTTTTTAATAGTGATATTTGTATTTGTATAAGAATTCCAAGCAAAACAAGATTTAGTCTTGAAAATTTTGTTTTGGATCAAAAATGTATAGATAAAGGTTGGAATTACGAAAAAATTAAAGAGCTGATAAAAAAGAAAAAAAATATATTAGTATCGGGCGGAACAGGAAGTGGAAAAACAAGTTTTTTAAATTCTTTAATGGGGGAAATAAATCCAGAAGAGAGAATAGTTACCATTGAAGACAGCCAAGAATTATTTATTGAAAACAAAAATAAAACTCAACTTGCCGTCCCAAAAGAAGAAAGTGAAATTTATTCTTATCAAACTGCTATTAATAACGCTATGAGATTAAGACCAGATAGACTTTTTTTAGGGGAAATTGATATACGAAATACATTTACATTTTTAAGAGTAAATAACACAGGACACGCAGGAAATTTAAGCACACTCCACGCAAATAATCCAGAAGACGCAATTAAAGCAATTATTTCAAATATTATTTTAGGTGGGGGGTTAAATAATCCAGATAGAAAAATGTTGGAGGAGTTAATTATTACAGCAGTAGATTTTATTATTCAAATTGAAAGAAATAAAAGCACAGGTAAAAGACATATTACAGATATATTAGATTTAAAAAATGATTATGCAAAATTGTTAATTTAAAGAAGGAATGAAAAGTGGGAACAATAAGAGTTTATCTTAATGAGAAAGAAACAAAGCAACTTAAACTTCTTTCATTAAAAAGAAAAGAAAGCCAAAGTGCAGTAGTAAGAAAATTAATTTCAATTGAAAAATATGCAAAAACTTTGGAAGCAATAGAAAAAAACAATGAAATAAACATAGAATTTCTTTATCAATTAGCACAATGTGGAACAAATTTAAATCAAATAGCATATCATTTAAATATAGGTATTGAAAACGCAAATCAAATGGAATACAGACTGCCAAAAATTATTGAAGAATTAGTGCAAATTTTAAACGCACATAAAGAACAAATCAAAGAAAAAGAAATCAAAAATCAAGTTAATAAAAAAATAAAAACAATACAAGTTGAAGAAAATTTTAAAGAAGGAGATATATGAAAGACAAAAAAATAACACCAATGAAATGGGTTTTAATATTCTTTACAAGTTTGGTTTTAGGTGTTTTTTTATATCTTGTAATGATCAAGATTATTTTTAAGCCAGATATAATTGTTATTCACGATGTAGCATTAAAAATCTTATTAAATTTAGGAAATCCAGCTTTAAAATTAAAAGCATATATTGCAGTATTTACTCTATTTTTACCCCTTTTATTATGTATATTATGGTTTTTTATGCCAAATTTTAATTCAAAAGAAGATTATGGAAATGCAAGATTTGCAAGAGAAAAAGACTTTGCAGAAATGCAAATTTCAAATGATAAGGGTTTAATTTTAGGTTGTTTTATTAATAAAGGCGTTAAAGGTAATGAAATGGAATACATCAGAGCGAAAATGCCTTTATCGTGCTTGGTTGTTGCACCACCAGGCACGGGAAAGACATCAGGAATTATTTTACCAAATTTATTTACACTAGAAAATTCTTGTATAGCTTTGGATATTAAAGGAGAGCTATACGAAAAAAGTGCTGGTTATAGACAGAAAAATTTCAAAAATAAAATTTTACTTTTTGATCCATTTTCAGAAAGAAATACATTGTTTTTTAATCCATTTGATAACTCAATAGTTAAGGATTTAAGTTTTGAAAAAATGATGAAATTAGCAGATCAAATTGCAGGAACAATTTTTGTCGCTGAAAAAGGGAAAGAAAGCGATCACTGGGTTACCAGTGCAAAAACACTTTTTACTTTTTTTGCATTATACAATATGCAAAAACATAAACATACAAGTTTAGGAGATTTAGCACAAGCACCAAAAAAAGATTATATTAATGAGTTAAATGAAAAGTTTGCTAAAGAATGTTTTATTGAAGATGAACACACAGGAGAAGAAGAAAGAGATTTAAGTGTTGATACATTTAAACTCTTTTTAATGCAAGTAGCAGATGATGATAGTTTAGACACAATTGTAAGAAATCAGGCAAGAGCTTATCAAACGGCTGCCGAGCAAGAGTTTGCGGGTGTAAAATCCACTTATGATACTTATATGAAAGTATTTTCAAACCCACAAGTTGCAAATGCAACTTCAAAAATGAATTTTTCTTTTGATGATCTAAGAGAAAAAAGAATTACAATGTATATTGTAATACAAACAGAAGATATGGACATCTTAGCACCTTTGGTAAGAATATTTATTGAAAGCTTATTTAAAAAATTGATGAGTGGAAAAGAAAATTCAGATCCAAACAAATTTATATATTGTTTGCTTGATGAATTTGTGCGTTTTGGAAAAATGCCTTTCTTATTAGAAGCACCTGCACTTTGTAGAAGTTATGGACTTATACCCGTTTTTGTTACACAATCATACGAACAAATTAGAAAATATTATGGTGAAGATGATTTAGGAATTATAAGAGCAAATGCTGGCTATCAAACTATTTTTAGAATGAATACCGAAAAAGACGCAAAAGAAATTAGTGAATTAATAGGAGATTTTACAAGGGAAAAAACATCAACTTCTAAAGGTAGTTTTGAATTATTTAAAAGCAATAATACCATTTCTAAAGAAGGGTATAAACTTGTAACTTCACAAGATATTAAAAATCAATCAAGTGAAGATATATTAATTTTGGTAACTGGATTTTTATCAAGACCAATTAAGGCAAAAGTGCCTTACTGGTTTAAAAATTCAACCCTTAATGGTGCTGATAAAATAGAATTAATCTTGAATAATGAAAATAATGAAAATAATGAAAATAATGAAAATAATGAAAATAATGAAAATAATGAAAATAATAATATCCAAAACGAACAAGATGAATTTTCTATGTTAGGTATTAAAGCGATAAATAGCAAATAAGCTATTTGTTGCTTTAATTTATAGTCTAAAATGTATTAAATAATTAATATATCTTAGACTATAAAAATTTATAGTCTAAAACATAAAATAAGGAGTGATTAAATGTTAAATTATGAACAAAAAATCGAAGCAAAAAAAGTTGAAAGTGCAAAAGATATTTTGTCATTTTCTAATCAAGAAGACGAAATAATTGAAATAACTAAAGAAGAAGCAGAGCTTTGGAAAGACTTCAAATTAAACGAATTTGAACAGCAATCTTTAGAGAATTGATATTGTTTTGTTTTTAGCATTTATGCGTATTGAAAAGCGTATAAATTAAGGACTACATTTTATAAAAGGAAAAAATTATGGCAAGAAAACCAAAAAATATAAACGCGGAAATTACAAAAGAAGCGGAAGAAAAGGTTGAACAAAAAGATAATCAGGTAAAAAAAGAAAAGCCTTATAAATCTTGGGACGAAAGAACAAACGAAGAAAAAAGAGCTAGTGTTAATGAATATTCTAAAGCTATTATTGCTAAAGCTATAAAAGAAAAAAACGCTTTTTGGGCAAAAGATATGAGCAAAGAAGAAATTCAAAACACTATGCCTTATAATGCAAGCAAAGGGATTGTTTATACTGGACAAACATCAGCGTTGCTAAGAGCGGTTTCAGATCTTAACAACTACAAAGAGCCGAGTTTTCTTACTATGAAACAAGCAAATTTTTTAGGGGGAACTTTAAAAAGAGAGCTTGACGAAAACGGAAACCCTGCATTAACAAAAAATGGCAAAGAAGCTTATGTGCAAGGAGTTAAAATTGCTATTTTAAAAACAGAAGGTTATGTGCCAAAACGCGATAAAGATGGTAATCAAATATTTCGCCCAGTTTTAGATGAAAATGGAAAACAAAAAAGGGATAAATTAGGATATTTGTCAGAAGCAGTTATGGAAAAAGTTTATTATAAAGAACCAAAACTTGAAACCATAACGCTTTATCATACTTCTCAATTTGATAATCTAAAACCAGAAAAGCTCAAAGAAAGAGATATCGAAAGTTTGGAAAAATTAAGAGAAAAAATAAGCAATTCAAAATATGATCCAAGACCAAATGTAAATGCCTTTGGATTAACTGAAAAAACGACCAGAGATATAAACAATTTTTTAAATTCAGAGTTAAAAGGGCTTGATTATCAAAAAATTCAAGAAAAAGAAATTTCTAATGAAAAAGAAATTTCTAAAAACAAAACGCAAAAAAAAGGCTTAGAAAGATAAATTCATAAGCAAAACTTTAATCACTCTACCCCTTTTTTATAAAAAGGGGATTTTAAGGATATGAAAATGATAGGTGTATTAAGTGATTTTTTAAAGTTTTTAGGACTTGAAAATTCACATACTCAAAATGTAAAAAAAATTGAAAAAGAAGAAAATATATTAAAAAACACGGAAGAAGAGTTGATAAATGATGAAAATATCAAATTTTACGAAGAAGTTGAAATAATACAAGAAGGATTTACCACAAAAGAAGTAACAAAAAAAATAGAGATTATTGAAAAAAATGGAATTAAACATAAAAAAGAAAAAATCGAAGAAGTTTGTATAAAAAAAATTTGATAAGGAAACAAAATGTCATTAGAAAAAAGCACAATTGATACAAGTTGGATTGATAGTATTCAAATGGTTATGCAAGATAGCTTAAAACCTTTATTTGCTAATATCTTTGAAGGAATTCAACAAACCCTTTATAATGGTGTAGCATATACAATTATAGGAATGATTGTTATGCTATGGTGCTTAAATTTATTAAAAAATGGATACCCAACACGCGAAGAATTATGGAACGCCACAAAATGGGTTTTGACCGTATGCTTTGTTTTTGGAATTTTTTATTCTTACGAAGCATATTCTTCATTTTTAGGTTGGCTAATGATACCTGCACAATGGTTAAAATCAGCAACTGCAAATTTATTTAATGGTAGCGGAGAAACCTTTGGCACTTTAATAACAAATGCAATAAATTCATTAAATGATGTTTTGGTAAAAATGTGGAACGAAGGAATGCTTAAAAATAGCACAGGACTATTTTCAACAGAACTTGCAGCTATGATCGCCACAGCCTTTGGAATGCTTTGTTTTTGGATATTTTATTTAACAACATTTTTAGTATTAATAGGGGTTGCATGTATAGTATTATCATCGACTTTTTTTGCGATGATAATATTAAGTTTTGCACCAGTAGTAATACCACTGCTTATAACAAAAAGAACAACCCCCTATTTTTATTCTTGGTTAAAATTATTTATTAGTTATTCTTTATTTATACCACTAAGTTTTTTCATTCTAAGCATTTGTATGATACCTATACAAAAAGTGCAAGATATAGGAAATATAGCCGAAGTATATAACAATCAATTTATAAATTTTTTAGTGCCTTCAATCATATCTATAATTTGTTTATATATGCTCAAGAAAATACCAAACTGGGTTAGTCAAATTTTAGGAGTGCAAGGACTAGACGGAGCAGGAACAGGCGGTGGTGTAGATATTTTAAAAACATCAGGAAACATGGGTGCTTCTTTTGCTGGTGGAATGTTAGCAAGTAAAATGACAGGATCAGGTTATGGAGAAGCTTTTAAGCATGGTATAGCTAACGCCATACCAGGCGGAAAAAGCTTAAGACAAATGGCAAATAGCATTAGATCAGATAATGCAAATAATAATTTAGCTAATGCAATGGATAACTTAACAGACAGCTTAACAGGTGCTACTGCTAAAGCAGGTTAAAAAAGGGGGAAAAATGAACTTAAAAGATACTATCATTATTATAGAAAGTCCAAACAAAATTCAAAAAATAGAAAAAATAACACAAGCTAAAGTTTTTGCAACAAAAGGGCATTTTAAAAACTTAAATAAAGATATTTTTAAAGATTATGAAAACTACGAACCTATATTTGAATTTAGCGATGATGATGTTAAAAAAAGAATGAATTATATATTCTCACAATGTAAAAATAAAGATGTGATTATTGCAACAGACCCAGATAGAGAAGGTTATGGAATTGCATATTTATTTTATGATGTTATAAAAAATATTGCAAAAAGTATTAAAAGAGCTGAATTTCACGAAATTACAGAAGCAGGAATAAAAAAAGGAATTGAAAATTCTACCGAATTTTCAAGAAGTAATTTAAACGATTTTGAAGCATTTAAAGGGCGTATTGTAGGCGATAAATTAGTTGGTTTTTTGATGTCGCCAAAATATATCAATATATTAAATAATAAAGATATTTCAATAGGAAGAGTGCAAACTCCAGCTTTATCTTTAATTGTTAAAAGAGAGAAGGAAATTTTAGAATTTAAATCAAATCCAAATAATCAAAAATTAGATTATAAAATAAAAGTGAAATTAGAAAAAGACGGGCAAGTTTTTTACGCAAATAATCAAAATTTGTATTCTAGCAAAGAAGAAGCTTTGGAAGCCATAGAAAAACTTAGAAATAATAAACAAGCCCAAGTTTTTAATATTGAAATAAAAAATTCAGAAATAAAACCCGACTTGCCATTTAGAACTTCACAATTTCAAGAAAAAATGAATAAGATTTTTGGATACACTCCAGATAAAGCAATGGCTTTGGCACAAAGTCTTTTTGAAAAAGGTTTAATTACATACCACAGAACAGATAGTAATGCTTTGTCAAATGAGTTTTTAAATGAAGTTGAAAACTTTTTTAAAAATGAAGAATGGTATTTAAAAAAAGAATATAAGGCAGGAGAGCAAAGCCAAGCAGAAGCACACGAAGCAATAAGAATATCTCATATACATTCTTTTGAAGATATTGAAAAAATAGCTAATAAAGAGAAATTAACAGATGATGAAATAGAAACTTATAAATTAATTTTCTTAAATTCAATACAAAGCCAAGCCAAAAATGCAATAAATGAAATAAAAAACTATGAATTTCCAATAGGAATTTTAACTTTTAAAGCAAGTGTATCAAAATGTATTTATAAAGGTTTTAAAAAGATTTTTGAATTTCAAGAAGAGCAAGAAGAGCAAGAAGAGCAAGAGCAAAAAATAAATTTAGAATTAAAAGAAAAAGAAGAAGTTAATATCTTAGATTTTGAGTTAATTGATGTTAAAAAGAAAGCACCGCAAAGATATAAAGAAAGTAATTTTATTTCTTTATTAGAAAAAGCAGGAATAGGAAGACCTAGCACTTATGCAAGTTTCCTTCCTACCCTTTTAAAAAGAAAATATATTGAACTGAAAAAAAAGGGAAAAAATAATGAAATTGTCGCGACAAATAAAGGAATTTCATTAATTGATATTCTTATTGAAAAAAATGATGAATGGATAGCCACAGCAGAATTTACAAAGCAAATGGAAAATATTTTAGATACTATCTCAAAAGGAGATTTGAAATATATCGATTTTATCAAACCGCTACACTCAAAAATGGACTTTGTAAAATTAAATGAAAAAAGCAAAGATAGAGAAAATTTAAAACCTAGCGACAAGCAAATTCAATACGCAGAAAAACTTGCAAAAGATAACAATTTAACTTTACCAGAGAACTACAAAGAGAATATGAAAATATGCTCAGAGTTTATTACTAATGCTTTAAAAAATACAAAGCCACAACCAGCAAGCGACAAGCAAATTCAATACGCAGAAAAACTTGCAAAAGATAACAATTTAACTTTACCAGAGAACTACAAAGAGAATATGAAAATATGCTCAGAGTTTATTACTAATGCTTTAAAAAAGAAAGGCTAAGAATATGAAATCATCTAGCAAATTAAAATTTATCAAAATTTTTGCTTTGATAAATTTTATAGGTTTTTTTATAAACGGCATATTATATATTTTTAATATTGCTAATGGCATTAATTTCTTTTTTAAATCAAGTTACTATATACAAGGATTTTCAGTGATCCTATATATAGTTTTTGCAATTTTTCTTTACAAGATTATTGACTTTAATAATAAAATGATAGAAAAAGAAAATTAAGTATATAATCTAAATATATCTAAATTAAGTATAAATTAATACTAAGTTATGTATAATTAAATAACAAAACAATTCAAAACAAGGAAAGCAAAAAATGAAAATTTATTTTAAAAATAACAATTATTTTATAAATGATGTGAAGATCAATCTAAATATTTTCAATGAGAAATATTTAGATTTTTATCTAGTGAAAAAAGAAGAATATACAGAAAGACTTATAAGTAAAATTTTGATTTTAGCTAAAGAAGCAAATAACATTAATGAAATAAAAAAAGTTATTAATCAAATTGTCAAACTTAAAAGTATAAACGATAAATATATTTTTGTATTTTCACAAAACGGAAATTTTATTTCTAAAAGCATACAAAAAGCAAGGTTTAATCAAATCATCAAGAAAATTTTAACACAAAATAGAATAATCAATTCAACAAGAAAATCAATATAAAACAAGGAAAAATTATGGAATATATATTATTTGTTTTGATATTTTTTATAATTGTTATAGTAGCGTATGGTATATTTCAAATATATTCAATTGACAAATTAAAATACAATAAATCATATTCAAAAAATATCACAAATGCAATAAATAATATTTCTAAGCAAGACGATAAAATTAGATTTTTATTAGTAGAAAGGGAACAATATATAACTCGTATTTGTAGAAAAAACAAAAATAATAATAATAATGATGATGATATAGCAAAGTTATTGCATATAAATGAGAAATTAAAAAAAGCATTAAATGAAAAATATCCAAATAATTCTAGTTTTATTTATTACGCAGAGTTTAAATAAGCAAAAAAAGGAGGTGTATCTATTTTAATCTAAATATATCTAAGTTATATATAATTTAATAATAAGTTATGTATGATTAAATCATATAAAAAAGGAGAAAAATAAAATGAACAAAGTAACAATTTGTGGATATTTAGGAAGAGATTTTGAATTATCTTATACAGAAAATCAACAAGCTTATGCGAGAACACATATAGCAGTATCAGAAAAAAGAAGAAAAAAAGGCACAAATGAAGTTATAGAATATACAGACTGGTTGCCTATTGTAATTTTTGGTAAAAAAGCAGAAATAGCAAGTGATTATCTTAAATGTGGGGATAGATTTTTAGGAGAAGGTAGAATATCTACATATAGTTATATTAATCAAGATGGTATCAAAAATTATAGTTGGCATATAATTATTAATAATTTTGAATTTATACACGAAAAAAGAAATAATGAAAATATGCAACCACAAGAACAAAATTATACGCAAGAACAAATAAAACACATTCAAAATAATGTGGAAATTTCAGAAGAAGAATTTTGATATAAAAAAGAAGGGGGTTTCTTGAAAAAATGATTAACAATATCGATATATTAATTAATATTTTGATTAATTTAAGTTTTTTATCATTTATAAATTTTATATTTATATATAATGTAATTGATAATAAGTTAAATATAAGCAATATGAAAGGCTTAAATTTTATCGGAAATGCTTTGTCTTTTATTTTTATAGTTGTAATATCAATTATGGCTGTAATAGGTTCAATAATGTTTTTAGGATTTTTTGGACATAGCATACAATATTATGATTATTAAGATATAAGCAAAAAAGGGAGGGGGTAATATATCCAAGATATTTCTACATTAATCTAAATATATCTAAGTTAAGCATATTTTAATAATAAATTATGTATAATTATATTACAAAACAATTCAAAACAAGGAAAGCAAAATGAGCGATTTGCAAGAATTGCTTTTGAAATATTTTCAAAAGCAAGGTTTTAAAATTGTCAAAATCAGTAAAACCAAACTCATAATCAAAAATTTCTAAACTCTCCAAAAACTAAGCATATATTATTCATATATGCTTATCATTAATACAATAAAATAACAAATATATCTAAATTAAATATAATTTAATAATAAATATATTATAATAACATCTAAAACAATTCAAAAAGGTGTGCAATGAAAATAATATCTATTTGTAATGAAAAAGGCGGTAGTGGTAAAAGCACAATAGCAATAAATTTGGCTATTGAACTTGCTAAAAAAGAAAAAGTTTTGGTAATAGACGCAGACCCGCAACAATCAATCAACACATTTATTTCAATAAGAAAAGAAGAAAAATTCAACAAAATATTTGATTATGAGTTTAAGACGGGAGATGATTTTCTTGATTATCTTTTTGATTTGAAAAACTCCAGCAAAAAAAATTATGAATATGTAATATCAGATACGGGCGGTAGAGATAGCAAAGAAATGCGTTATGCACTATCATTAAGTGATATTATCTTAGTGCCAGTTATACCAAGTCAAATTGATGTAAGTGTTTTTGATAGAATGGTGGAAGTATTAAAACAAGCAAAAGAAGAAGAAAATACAAATTTAAAAGTTTTTGTTTTAATTAATAATGCTTCTACAAATCCTTTTTTAAGAAAAAAGGTTGAAGAATTAAAAGAATATATCCGTGCAATTGATGAAAAATTCATTGAATTAATTGACTTTGTTATTTATGGAAGAGAAAAGTATAAAATTTCAATACAAATGGGCTTAGGAGTAACAGAAATGAATGATAAAGAAAATAAAGCTTCTTTAGAAATTAAAGAACTAGCTAATTTTATAAAAAATATAAAATAAGAAAGGTTGAAAAATGGGTTTTAAAAAAGTTACAAACATTTCAAATAAAGAAAATATCAAAAAATTTGCAGAACAAGCAAGGGGAGAAACAGGGCTTTTAAAGCAAGAAAAAAAAGCAAGAAAACCTAGAAAAGAAGAAGATAAAAAAAATAAATTTAGATACCAATTTTTTTGTGATCAGGAAATGCAAAAAAAAATCGATGAAGTAAGACTTGAAACAAAAAGTCAATTTTTAAGAAGTTTAATTTTTAGTAAAAATGAATATTTTAGCGATGAAAATATAGTTGATATATTTTTCTTAGCAAAAAAAGAAGAATTAAGCATTAAAAGCTTCATCAGAAAAAAATTAAATTTAAATTATGAAAAAACTATATATAACTATGAAAGCGAAAAGAATATTGTTTTGGTAACATATTTAAACGAAGATGATAGAAAAAAATTAAATGATTTTTTTGAAAAAAGTCATATCCAACCAAAAACATTTTACTTTTCTAAAATTTTATTTGCTTTGGAAACAAAAACTCTTTTTTCATTTAATGAACAAGTAGAACTAAAAAAGGAAGCTGAAAAATTCTCTTTATCTTTGGAAGAATATTTAATGCTAAAAATTAAAAATATATAGATAAGTTAAAAACTTATCTCTTGTATTAAATCCCTTTTGTTAGGGGGGGGGGGAACGGCTTTTTTTGAAATCCTACGACCCCATTTTTTCATTTCAATAATTTCTTT
>NZ_JAKMTQ010000016.1:0-19156 GCF_025773245.1 Campylobacter sp. CNRCH_2007_0968H
GTCAATATTACCTTTTGATTCTCTTAAAGATATAGAAGCTTGAGAGATCATGTCAGCTGCACCCATACCTATGGCAGAAAGATTGCTTCCTGATATTAAAATATCCTTACCATCATTTTTGATTAAAGATAAACGACCATAATTTTCATAATCTTTTTTCATAATACCAGCACCAGGACCCATATCGCCTTCTATTTTAATACCTCTACCATCTCTTGAGGTTAATACAAGCCTACCATTAGCATCTTTGGAAGCTTCTACTCCTGTGGTATCTTTAACAGAGTTAATTGCTGAGATTAAGGCTCCATTTTCATCACCATCTTTATACTCAACCTCACCAATTTTTACTCCGTTGATAGCAAAATTTTGATCAGTTTTACCTGCTTTGATATTACCAACACCTGTAGTTTCAACTAAGAAATTTGCCCTAACCCCAGTGATATCAGAAACTCTATTAATTTCTTCAGCTAAAGCACCTATACCTGTTCCTACTGAAGTAGAAATCACTACAGGCTGGAATTTAAAATCATCTATACCATTATAATTTTTAATAGTAAGTTGAGCTATACCACTGCTTTTAGCTTGAGAACCTGTTTCAAATCTAGTTACACCTATTTTAGAACTTTGAGTTGAACCAATGCTTGCTTTGATAGATTGATTTGATTGTGAGCCTACTTGGAATTCTTGATTTACAAAACCACCACTTAACAACTGCTTTCCATTGAATGAAGTTTGATTTGCAATATTATCAAGTTGCTCCATCAAACGATTAATATCAGCTTGAAGCATATTTCTTGTTTTGGTAGTTTGTCCATCTTGTGCTGCTTGAGTAGCTTTTACTTTGATAGTATCTAAGATTTTAAGCTGCTCATCCATAGCCTTATCAGCTGTTTGCAAAATACCTAAAGCATCATTACCATTGCTTATAGCTTGACCTAAAGTGTTAGCTTGTGATCTTAAGCTATCTGCTATAGCCATACCTGAAGCATCATCTGCTGCAGAGTTGATTCTAAGACCTGAGCTTAATCTGCTTAGAGAGCTATCTAATGCTCTTGAGTTTAAATTTGCGTTGTTTTGAGCATTTAAAGATGCCACATTAGTATTTATACGAAATCCCATTTTAAATCCTTTTAAATAAATTCAACCGCTTCCATGCAGTTGTTTAAGCTATATCGAAAAAATGATAAAAAAATTTATACTTTTAAGATATTTTTATATTCATTTATAGAATTTTCTATACTTGCTAGACTTAACGCTGCAATTTCTAAAAATATTTTTAAAAAATCTACATAACTTGATAAAGCATTTTGAGGTTCTTGATACAAACTCACATTAAAAAAAGCTCTATAATAAAACAATGGTTTGTACATAAAACTTTGTAAAATTTTTGCATTATCTAATAAATCATTAAAATCAAAAATAAATTCTGATACTTGCTCATTAAAAACTGCGTTTTGATTTTGCAAAATTACTAAAAGATCTTTTGCTTTTTGATGCAAAGCATTTAACTCTAAATAATCTTTTTGTAAAATTTCCAAAGATTTTTTTAATAATTTTTCTTGTCTATTGATACTTAAAGTATTTGGAAATATATAATCTTGTTTTTTTCCTTTATATAACGCTAAAACCTTTTCAAAAGGTATCTCTATGGTATAATCTATAAAAGCTCCACCTTCTGTGGCATTGTAAAATTTAACATCAGGATGAGATAAAAATAAAACTTCCAATCTTTTTCTAAATTCATCCCAGCCTATATTTGTTTGAATAAACCCTTTCTTTCCATAAGACAAAACATTTAATTTAGTAGCATCGTGTTGAGCTTTTTCCTCATCACGAAAAGTAAAGTTAGCTGCATCTGCGTGAGATTTTCCACTATCACTAAAAGCCAAATCTTGTCCTATCATGATTACATTAGTAAATCCCAAAGCTATAGCAAAATTATAAGCAAAATGAGCCACATTAATACCAATATCTAAATAACCAAAATCATTTAAATTAAATTTTTGTTGATAATCTAAATTTTTTAAAATAAAAATTTTTGGATTTTTATTTTCTAAAATTTGCATTAAAGCTTTATCTACAGCAGCATTTATAATATAAATGGGTTCTTTTTTGCTTTGTGGTAAATTTTCATAAAAACTTGCACATTCTTCGTAAATATCCATAGAAAAAACAAAATCAGGATAAATTTCATTCTTAAGTAAAGTTTTATAAGTAGCATCTAAAGCAAATATCACATAATCATCTTGACAAGTTTTTAAAAGCTTAAGTTGTTTATTTAAAGAAGGGCCTGCACACGCCACAATAACACTTTTATTTCTTCCTTTATTTTCATAAATAAATCTTTGAAAAGGAGTATTTTTTAAGACTAAAGGTATGTTAGATAAAAATTGTTTATAAATTTTAGCATCCATAGTAAAACTTGTATCAACATTTCCCACCACTCTTTTTATCACATCTAAGCACTTTTGATACACAAAATCAAACATGGGGCTATTGTTATAAAATTCACTATAAGGTAAAAGTTTAAAAAGCCCTAAATACTCAAAACAATCTTTTTGTGAAAAAAGCAAAACAAGATACTCTTCTAATCTTTTCTCTTCTACATCACAAAGATATATTTTTCCGCTTGAAAGCTCTTGACTTAAATCCATCTTACTTAAAACATTAGCAAAAAATTCTGATTTATCAAAAATAAAAATATGTTTATTAATAAGTTTTTTCAAAAAAAGCCCATCTCCTATACCGCAAAAAAATATATTAGGTTTTATTAAATCATCTTTTGAGGGCACAAAGGGTGTTTGACTTGGAAAGATGTCGATAAATTCTTCTTTTAAAGATAGAATTTTTTCTTGTAATGGTTTATTGGTAAATTCTAAAGCTTGTAAGTTTTTTTGCAAAAACATTTTATATCCTATGAAATTAAATTATAAAAAATTATATCATTAATTGCATTTTATTTAAAAATCCATCTAAGCAAAAAATTTAACTTTTTTTTATACACTTTTACTAATTTTAATCCTTATAAGGAAAATAATGAAAAATTTAATCATAGTAGAATCACCTGCTAAAGCTAAAACCATAGGTAATTTTCTAGGTAAAGACTATGAAGTAATAGCTTCTAAAGGCCACATTAGAGATTTACCTAAAACTAGCTTTGGTATAAAAATAGAAGATGAAAATTTTAAACCAGAATATAGAATTTCAAATGATCATTCAAGTTTAGTAAAAGAACTCAAAGAAAAGGCTAAAAAAGCTAAAACCATCTACCTTGCAACCGATGAGGATCGTGAGGGTGAAGCCATAGCTTATCATATAGCTAAGGCTATTAATAAAGATGAAAATTCCCTACCACGCATAGTTTTTCATGAGATTACTAAAAGCGCTATAGAAAATGCTTTAAAAAACCCAAGATCTTTAAATGTAAATAGCGTCAATGCTCAACAAACTAGACGCTTACTTGATCGTATAGTAGGCTATAAATTAAGTCCTTTACTAAATCAAAAAATCCAAAAAGGCTTAAGTGCAGGGCGTGTGCAAAGTGCGGCTTTAAAAATCATCGTCGATAGGGAAAGAGAAATAAAAGCTTTTATTCCTTTAAAATACTTTAGTATAGATATGATTTTTGAAAAAGACTTGCAAGCTGAATTAGTCGAATTTCAAAATCAAAAGATAGAAAAACTAAGTCTAACTAACGAAGATAGAGCCAAACTCATCTTTGAAGCTTGTAAAAATGCTAACTTTAAAATAAAAGATATAGAAAGTAAAGATAGAAAAATAGCTCCACAAGCACCTTTTATGACTTCAACCCTGCAACAAAGCGCGAGCAATCGCCTAGGTTTTAATCCTAAAAAAACCATGATGATTGCTCAAAAACTTTACGAGGGTGTAAAAACCCATCAAGGTATTATGGGTGTGATCACTTATATGAGAACTGACAGCTTAAACATCGCAAAAGAAGCTTTAGAAGAAGTAAGAAAACTCATCAAAAATGATTTTGGCAAAGAATACCTACCAAACAAAGCAAATATTTATACCACTAAAAGCAAAGGCGCTCAAGAAGCACATGAAGCTATAAGACCGACTAATCTTAGCTTTACGCCAAAACTTGCAAGTGAATTTTTAGAAAAAGATGAAGCAAGATTATATACTTTAATATATAATCGCTTTTTAGCTTCACAAATGAATCCTGCTATATCTCAAACTCAAAATGTCTATGCAAAATCAAATGAAGCAAGTTTTAAAATAAGCGGTAGAAAAATTTTATTTGATGGGCATTATAAAGTATATGGAGATATGGATAAAGATAAAATTTTACCTAATTTAAAACTAGAAGATATACTAAATATACAAAATATAGAATTAAGCTCACATTTTACCGAGCCACCTTCAAGATACTCTGAAGCTGGGCTTGTTAAAAAGTTAGAAAATCTTGGCATAGGACGCCCTTCAACTTATGCTCCAACCATCTCTTTACTTAGTGCAAGAGAATATGTGCGTATAGATAAAAAGCAAATCATACCTAATGAAATAGCCTTTGTTGTAACAGAGGTTTTAGAACAAAACTTTAGTGATATAGTAGATAGTGATTTTACTTCTAAAATGGAAGATAAACTTGATATCATTGCAGAAGGCAAAATGGACTGGCAAGAAGTTTTAAGAGAGTTTTATTTTCCTTTTATGAGAAAAATTGATGAAGGTAAAAAAAATATAAAAAGCCAAAAAACTTTCACAAAGCTAGATGAAACCTGCCCTGATTGTGGTGGAGAGCTTGCTATAAGAAAAGGAAGATATGGAGAATTTATAGCTTGTTTAAATTTTCCAAAATGTAAATACTCAAGAAATTTAAAACAAGAAACACAAAATGAAGAAAAAAGCGAGAAAAAACTCAATACCATAGGCGTGAAATGCCCAAGCTGTCAAGAAGGCGAGATCGTGGAGCGTTTTTCTAAGCGTGGTAAATTTTATGGATGTAGTGCTTATCCAAAATGCAACTATATAAGTAAATACAAACCAAGTGAAGAAAAATGTAGCAAATGTGGCGAAACTTTGATTATCAAAGAGCTTAAAAAAGGCACATTTTTAGAGTGCTTAAAATGCAAAATCAAAAAGGAAATTTAATGCAAATTATGCTTTGTGCTATATCTAATATAGCAAGTGGAGGGTGCGGGGAAGATTGTAAATACTGCACTCAAAGCGCTCATGTAAAAACTAATATCAACAAATATAAAAGAAAAGATATAGATCAAATTGTTTTAGAAGCTAAAATGGCTAAGAAAAATGAGGCTTTAGGTTTTTGTTTAGTTACAGCAGGCGCTGGACTTGATGATGAAAAACTTGAGTATGTGTGCAAAGTAGCTCATGCAGTGCAAAAAGAAGTAGAAGGACTTTTACTCATAGCTTGCAATGGCATAGCAAATTTAGAACAACTCAAAGAATTAAAAAAAGCAGGAATTTTTTCTTATAATCATAATCTAGAAACTTCTAAAGAATTTTTTCCAAACATATGCTCTACGCATACTTGGGAGCAAAGATTTCAAACTAATCTTTATGCTAAAGAAGCAGGTTTAATGCTTTGCTGTGGCGGAATTTATGGTCTTGGAGAAAGTGAAGCCGATAGAAAAAGTTTTAGAACAAGTTTAAAAGAGCTTGATCCTTTTTCCTCGCCTATTAATTTTTTCATACCAAATGAAAATTTAAAGCTCAAGCAAAACTTATTAAATGCTGATGAGGCGTTAAATATCATCAAAGACACTAAAAAAGATTTACCAAATGCACATATCATGGTAGCAGGTGGTAGAGAAGTAGTGCTAAAAGAAAGACAATATGAAATTTTTGACGCAGGAGCTAGTGCTATAGTAGTAGGTGATTATCTTACAACTAAAGGCGAAGAACCTAGCAAAGATATACAAAAACTAAAACAAATGGGATTTAGCTTTGCTAGCTCATGCCATTGATGCTCAAGCTGCTACGGATTTAAAAATTTTATTAGTCGTAGCAGGATGTTTGCTTACTTCACCTTATATTGCTAAATTTTTAAAACTCCCACTTTCAGCCACTGAAATTATGCTTGGCTCTTTTATAGGATTTTTAGGTTTTATAGGAGAAAGTGAGAATTTTAAGCTTTTGGCTAATGCAGGATTTTACTATCTTATGTTTATAGCAGGGATGGAAATCAATCTTAAAACCTTTTTAAAAACCGAAAGAAGCTTACTTAATAAAGCTTTTATTTACATCATACTTTTATATGTTTTTAGTGTTTTAGCGGTTGAAAGTATAGATATTTCTTATATTTTTGTCATTATCATACCTGTTATGAGCGTGGGTTTGCTCTCAACGCTTTATAGAGACTTTGGCAAAAACTGTGAATGGCTTAATGTATCCATGGTGGTAGCCACTTTAGCTGAAGTTGTGAGCATAGTTTTACTTACCATAGCTGCAGCATTTTTGGGAAAAGGTGCTGATCTTTTCTCACTCACTCAAAATTTATTATACTTGGTGGGATTTTTAGCACTTTGTATTTTTGGATTTAAATTTTTAGAAGTACTTTTTTGGTGGTATCCACAACTTAAAACCATACTCATGCCTTGGCAAGATCAAAATGAAAAAGATATAAGATTTTGCATGGCAATTTTCATAGCCATAGTTGCGATTATGATTTATTTTAAACTTGAAGTTGCACTTGGAGCTTTTATAGCGGGTTCATTTATAGCTACTTTTTTTGATCATAAAAAAGACTTAGAGCACAAACTTTCTAGTTTTGGTTATGGCTTTTTAATCCCTATATTTTTCATTTATATAGGTTCAAGCTTTAAACTCCAAATGCTTTTAAATCCTCAAGTTTTAATCATAGCTTTTTCACTAACTATCTTTATGATAGGACTAAGAATACTTTGTGCTATGACTTTTGTAAAAATACTTGGTTTAAAAAATACCTTTTTATTTGGCTTAAGCCATTCTATGCCACTAACCTTACTTATCGCAGTAGCTACGCTTTCTTATCAAACTAATATTATCACTCAAGATATATACTCAGGATTAGTACTTACTGCTTTACTTGAAGCAATTTTAGCTATTAGCTTAATAAAATTTATCAATAATCTTAGTAGAAAATAACTCTACTAAGTATTTATTTTCACTTGCTATAATTTTCTTATGAAAAATTTAGACACACTTTTAGAATTAGCCTTAAAAGCGGGCAAGGAAGCCTCTAAGGTATTGCTTGAATATAAAGACAAAAATACCTTATGGCTTAAAGATGATGATTCCCCAGTAGGTTTAGCTGATATAAAATCTAATGAAGCCATTAGTGAAATTTTAGCTTCAAGCGATATAGCTATATGCTCTGAAGAAAATATACTTTCTTATGAAGAAAGAAAAAATTTAGAGTATTTTTGGCTAATAGATCCTCTTGATGGCACTAAATCTTATGCTAAAAAAGATAAAGAATATTGTGTTTTAATCGCATTAATCCATAAAAACACTCCTGTGCTTTCGCTTATAGGCGATGTGGAAAATAATGCATTTTATTATGCACATACCCATACTAAAGTTTATAAAAATAATGAAATTTTAAATCTTAGTCTAGAGCAATACGAAAAGGTTAAAAATATAGCCCTTTACTCTAAAAACCATGATAATAATGAAGATTTTTTTATTCAAAATCATCTTGAAGGCATTAAGGTTTCATCTGCTTTAAAGTTTGTATATTTACTTGAAGCAAAAGCTGGAATTTACCCGCGTTTTGGCGGCCCAAAAGCTTGGGATATAGCCGCGGGAGATTTCTTAGTCAAACAAAATGGTGGAATTTTATACGATTTTGATAAAAAGGTCTTAAACTACAATAGTCCTGATTTTAAACTTCCAAGTTTTATAGCTTTTTCTAAGAATGAATTTAAATTAAAAGGTTTTTAGTGAGATTTTTTTTGGTGTTTTTGTGTTTTTTAAGTGCTATTTATGCCAATTCTTTTGCAAATAAAAAAATCATCAAATTACAAAATAATGATGATTTTAATATCATCAATCTTGATCAAGATATAAATTATGATAAACTCTCACACATTAGTACCTTAGCTTTAGTGCCAAGCTATGAAAAAGAATATAATTTTTATTTTTCAAATTTAAAAATCGATGCTAAAAGCATGGCAAAAGACACACTAAAAGCATTAAGTGCTATTTTAAATGAGCAAAATAATTTTGCCTTACTTAGTCAAAAAGAAAATCAAACTTATATCAATAGCCAAAATATCTTACAAACAAATAAAAATTTCATCGATGCAAGTGAGTTTTTAGAATTTAATCGTTTCAAAAAGGCTGATTTTATTATTTTGCTAGATTTAAAAAGCATTCAAGCAAGCCAACAAAATTTCTTGCTTTTTTCCAATTTTGAAGTCAAAGCCGACATAGAATACAAACTTTTTAATGCCAAAACAAAAAAACTAAAAGATCATAAAATCCTTACTATCAATACTCAATTTAGCACAAATGATAAAAATAAATCTTATCAAGAATTAGTCCATGAAATAGCTAAAATTGTTTATGAAGATATTAAAAATACTATATAATTACCACTTCTTCTTCTAAAACAATCCCAAATTCTTCAAAAACTCTTTTTTTAGCAAGCTCTATCAAAAATAAAGCATCATCAAAACTAGCATGTTTTTTATTGATTAAAAAATTTGCATGTTCATTACTAAACATCGCATCATTTTTGCTAAAACCTTTAAGATTAACTGCTTCTATCAACCTTCCTGCATGATCGTTTTTGGGATTTTTAAAAATAGAGCCAAAGCTAGCACCTTTTGGTTGATTTTTTCTTGCATTTTTTAAAAGCTCATCTTTAACTGAGTCAAATCCATATTCTAAAAAAAACTTCGCGCTAAACATCACTTCTTTAATAGGATTAAACCTATAAGCAAAAGCAATATTTTGTTTTAAAATTTCTTGATTAAAAGTGCAAATACTAATTAAATTTTTGCTAATATCCTCATCTTTTAATCCTGCATTCATTTTTAAAATACCGCCCAAAGTCCCTGGGATATTTTTTAAAAACTCAAAGCCTTTTAGGTTATTTTCTTTAGCAAAATGATACATTTTAAAAGATTTTACACTAGAGCCCATCTCTAAAAACATGCCTTTTTCATTTTGCTCTAAAATTTTAATATAATCAAAACTTTTCCCTAAAATTCCAAGTTTTTTGGGTTTTGGAGAGATTAAAAGATTATTTGCCCCACCTATTAAAAAACCATCAAATTCGCAAGGCTCTTCAAGTATTTGCACTTCAAAGCTCTCACCTATACGCACAGAAGAATACTTAGAAAAATCAATAATCATCTAATAAAGCTTGGAATTTGATTTAAAATATTAGTTGTAAAATCAATCATAGAACTTATCATCCAAGGCATTAAAAATACTATTACCACAACAACAAGTAAAATTTTTGGCACAAAAGAAAGCGTGGCTTCGTTAATTTGCGTTACAGCTTGAAAAATACTTATAATAAGCCCTGCAATAAGCCCTGCTAAAAGCATAGGCAAAGAAAGCATAAGTGTGATTTTAAAAGTTTGTACACCCAAGGCTACTAAAGTACTTTCCATATTTTCTCCTTAAAAATTTAAATTCTATCAAGAATTTCTAAATTCTTCATACTCACTAGGGATAAGATAATCTTTACTTTTTATTAACTTCTCATAAAATCCATGATTATATCCAAGCTCAAAAAGCTTATCTATGGCATTGTATTGTTTATCATTCATATTAATAGAGTTTTTATTTGCATATAAATTTAAATACACATCAAGTTTTTGTGCATCAACGCGTATTAAATTACGCTCTAAAAGCATGGAGGCTAAGATTTTTCTATTATGATCAGCTACTTCTACTGCTTTAATCAAATCTTTTTCAACCGCTATTGCATCACTAAGCGGTAAAGATCTTCTAAGGGCCATACCACCTAAAGGTAAAGGTAAATCATTTTTTGCTAATTCTTGCCAAATATCCCAAAGTTCAGCCTCAACACACAAACTAGAATCAAATTCTAAAATGCTCTCATGTATAAGCACTCCCGCATCAACTTCATCTTCTAAAACAGCCTTTTCAATCTCTAAAAAATTCTTATAAATTATTCTAGCTTGTGGATATTTTATGCGAAAGATTAAAGCATTAGTAGTGTGTGCTCCACTTAAAGCAACTTTAAAATTTAGCTTTAATTTTTTATTCTTTTTTTTAATAAGCTTTGGCCCATAACCCTCACCAAAACTCACAGCAGTTTTTAATAAAGCATATTCACTAGCTATTAAAGGATAAAGTGCAAAAGATATCGCACTAACATCGTATATATTTTCCAATGCAAGTTCATTTAAAGTTTGTATATCCAAGGCTGTATTTTCATACTCATAAGCATTTCCAACCCAACCAAATTTAATTGCCATATACATAAAAATATCATCAGCATCAGGAGAGTGTGCTACGCTAATTTTTTTATTCATTTTTTTCCTTAAAAATCTAAAAAAGTATTTTAGCAAAATTCAAAATAAAAACTTATATTAAATTTCTTTTTGATACAATTTTAAACATATTATAAAAGGATTAACAAGCATGGATGATAATAAAAGAAAATCACTTGATGCAGCCTTAAAAAGTCTTGATAAAACCTTTGGAAAAGGTACTATTTTAAGACTTGGCGATAAAGAAGTTGAAAAAATTGATTCTATTCCTACAGGTTCTGTTGGACTTGATTTAGCTTTAGGAATTGGTGGGGTTCCAAAAGGAAGAATTATAGAAATTTATGGACCTGAAAGTTCAGGTAAAACTACACTTACCTTACACATCATAGCAGAATGTCAAAAAAAAGGTGGAGTTTGTGCGTTTATTGATGCTGAACACGCTCTTGATGTAAGATATGCAAAAAATTTAGGTGTTGATACAGAAAATCTTTACATCTCTCAACCAGATTTTGGAGAACAAGCCTTAGAAATCGTTGAAACTATAGCAAGAAGTGGAGCCATTGATCTAATAGTGGTAGATAGCGTTGCTGCACTTACTCCAAAAGCAGAAATCGAAGGTGATATGGGAGATCAACATGTAGGTCTTCAAGCAAGATTAATGAGCCAAGCTTTAAGAAAATTAACTGGTATCGTTCATAAAATGAACACTACTGTAATTTTCATCAATCAAATTCGTATGAAAATAGGCATGATGGGCTATGGCACTCCTGAAACAACTACTGGCGGAAATGCTTTAAAATTTTATGCTTCAGTGCGTTTAGATGTAAGAAAAACAGCCACCTTAAAACAAAATGATGAGCCTATTGGAAACCGCGTTAAAGTAAAAGTGGCTAAAAACAAAGTAGCCCCTCCTTTTAAACAAGCTGAATTTGATGTGATGTTTGGTGAGGGTGTAAGTCGTGAAGGCGAGCTAATAGATTATGGTGTAAAACTTGATATTATTGATAAAAGTGGTGCATGGTTTTCTTACAAGGCTTCTAAACTTGGTCAAGGTAGAGAAAATGCTAAAGCCTTTTTAAAAGAAAATCCAGCTATTGCAGATGAAATTACTCAAGCTATACAAAACTCAATCGGTATAGATAGTATGATTTTGGGCGCAAAAGAAGACGATGAAGGAGAAGAATAATGTTGATTATTGAAGATTTAAGAGCTTTTGAAGTTTTAGATAGTAGAGGCAATCCTACCATTAAAGCTGAAATCATGCTAAGCGATGGCAGTGTGGGTAGTGCTATCGTTCCAAGTGGTGCAAGCACAGGAAAAAAAGAAGCTTTAGAATTAAGAGACAATGATGAGAGATTTGGCGGAAAAGGTGTTTTAAAAGCTATTGAAAACATCAATGGCACCATAGCTGAAAACATTATAGGGCTTGATGCGTTTAATCAAACTCAGCTAGATAATACTCTTTTAGAACTTGATGGGACAAAAAATTATTCCAACCTAGGAGCAAATGCAACTTTAGGAATTTCTATGGCAACAGCGCGCGCTGCTGCTAATGCACTAGGCGTACCTTTATATCGTTACTTAGGTGGAGCAAATGCAAGTGTATTACCTGTGCCAATGTGCAATATCATCAACGGCGGTGCGCACGCAAACAATAGTGTAGATTTTCAAGAATTTATGATTATGCCTTTTGGTTTTTCAAGCTTTAAAGAAGGATTGAGATCAGTTTGTGAAATTTATGCAGTATTAAAAAAAGAATTAGCTAATCTAGGTCACTCTACTGCTTTAGGCGACGAGGGTGGTTTTGCACCAAATTTAGCAAACAACACTGAACCACTTGATCTTTTAATGACTTGTATTAAAAAAGCAGGCTATGAAAATAAAATCAAACTAGCACTAGATGTAGCAAGTAGTGAGCTTTATAAAGATGGTAAATACCATTTAGAAGGTAAAGTTTTCTCAAGTGAAGACTTGATTACTCGCTATGAAGAATTATGTGCTAAATATCCTATTTTTAGCATTGAAGATGGTTTGGCTGAAGATGATTATGAAGGTTGGATTAAACTCACTCAAAAGCTTGGCAATAAAATTCAACTTGTGGGTGATGATTTGTTTGTAACTAATGAAGATATTTTAAGAGAAGGTATCATGAAAAATATGGCAAATGCTGTATTGATTAAGCCTAATCAAATCGGAACAATCACTCAAACTATGAGAACAGTAAGACTAGCTCATAGAAATAATTACAGATGTATTATGAGTCATAGAAGCGGGGAAAGCGAAGATGCTTTTATAGCTGATTTTGCAGTAGCGCTTAATACAGGACAAATCAAAACAGGAGCTCTAGCAAGAGGTGAAAGAACAGCTAAATATAATCGTTTGTTAGAAATCGAACTTGATAATGATGAGTATTTAGGAGATAAACTCTGAGTGATTTATTAAAAGAGTATGATGAGCATTCTAAAAAGAAGGAGGCTCGTCATCATCTAATAAAAACTATTGCATTATCATTTATAGCTATTATTGTTGCTATGTATTTTGGTAATATGTTTTTTGGCAAATCCTCTTTAGATGTTTTATTATCGCTTAAAGAGGAGCAAAAAATTTTAGAGAAAAACATAATAACCTTAAAAGCTAAAAATGCCCAAGCTCAAAAAGAATACTTACAGCTTTTAAGACTTAAAGGAGAAAATTCGCATGAGAATTAAATTTTTTTTACTATTTTTATTATCCTGTGTATTTTTAAATGCAAAAGATAATCCTTTTGACAATAACTCAGAACAACAAAACACCGAATTTGTAAAACTTAGTCCTTTTCAAAGACAGGATTTTACTTTTAATTCTGATGCAAGAATTTTAAAAAATATTACCATTACCTACATTAACCTTGATGGCTCTGAAGAGCAAACTACTCTAGATATATACAAAAGTATCAATTGGCATGACACTTACTCATTTATAAAAGCCAAAAGTCCAAATGCCACACCTATACTTGATGTTTCTGTTACTGTGCCACAAGAACAAGGGGTAAAAAACACTAAAACAGAAGAAAACAATACCACTTTAAATATTGAAACACCAATTTTTAGTGGAAATATTTATAATTTTATTTCTATTAGCTTTTATAATAATAAGATTAATATCAAAACCGAAGATAGAATGCTAAGACATTTATCTATAGGAGATCCAACTAAAATCATTATAGATTTTGCTAAAAAGCAAAATTTCAATACAAAAACTTTACAAGTTAATACTGCTCATGTTAGAAAAGTTGTATTTGGATCACATAAAGGATATTATCGTTTGGTAATTTATCTTGATGGAAAATATAGTTATAAATACTCTCAAGGTGAAAATTTACATACCTTTAACTATCGCTAAGAGTTTTTAAAAACTCTTAAGCAAATCTGTGATCATAAATAATCATTTGAAATCTTTGAGCTATCATTTTAGCTCTTTCTATAATAATACTTCTTGGTTCATCTTCGAAAACTTCTTGCAAACTCTCATCAAACAGATTAAGCCAAACATCAAAAAATTCTCTTGGAAATGAAGGTAGTTCATGATGAGCTCTCAAAGGAGAACCGCTATAACTTGGATCACCTAAAAACATCCCTGCCCAAAAACTTGCTATTTTTTCTTTGTGTTTTTTCCAACTCTCATCATCTATACCAATTTTTTCATTAAAAATAGGCCCTAAATCCTTGTCTATTCTAACTTTTGCATAAAAAACATCCATAAGTTTTTTTATACCCTCATGATTAATAGCATCAAATTTCATGTTTTTCCTTCAAAATAATTTTGGATAATTGTATTGAATTTATGAAGCAAAAATATAAACAAAAGTCAATTTTTAGTATAATCATAAAAACAAATTTAAAGAAAAAATATGACTTATACTATTTTACCACCCAATCAATTCTTGGATAATTATATTTTAAATATACAATTACACCAATTAGCAAATATTTCTAAAAATGCTTATAAATTTTGGAAAAATGTTCAGGCAGCACGCTATCAAGGCACAAGAGTGGTATTTTTACATAAAAAAAGTATTTTACAAAAACACCAACATCTTATACAAAAATGTGAAAATCTAAGTGGCTTTGTATTAGCAAGTGCCTTTTGCTCATTTACTACTTTAGCTCCATCACATTTGGTAGAAAAAAATAATTCTCAAATTTATAAAATCTTAGATATAAAAGAAGTTTGTGGGGTTAAATTTGTAAATTTAAAGGCATTTTACGATTTTTTAAATTTAGATTATAATTATAATATTTATATCGAAAAATGCCATTTTTTCAGTCCTACTCCTTTGGAAAAACGCATTAAAATCACTGAGAGTATGTGCGTTGGGTATTACTAAGATATTTAAATATCAAAGCACAAGCAAGCGAAATTATAGCCATAGCAAACATATAAAATCCTAAAGAAAAACGAGCAATATTTTCTAAATTTCCCAAAGCAATAGTGTGTAAAAATAAAGCAAGTTGCGGAGTAAACCCACCAGCTATTGCATAAGCTATATTATAAGAAAAACTAAGCCCTGAAAATTTAATCTTAGCATCAAATACCTCACTCATCATCAAAGGACAAAAATTCATCACTCCGGTAAAAAAGCAAGCGCTTAAATAGTACACACTCACTAAATTAAAATCAGGTGTTTTAGTATAAAGAGCGTTAAAATAAAATAAACAAGTTAAGAAAAATCCTAGCGAAAAAATCATACAAGCTTTTACTATACCTATTTTATCAGCCAAAATTCCACTTAATATACAACCAATTACAAGCAAAACTATACCAAACATTTGTATGTAAGTTTGAAAGCTTGCATCAATATTTAACATTTTTGCCATAAAAGAAGGTATAGTTAAAATCATCACAACAATACAAGCCGTCAAAACCCAAGTTATCAACATAGAAAGTACAACGCCCAGCTTAGCTTTTTTAAATACTTCTTTTAGAGGGAATTTTTCTAAAGCCTTATCTTTTTTCATTTGTTCAAAAACAGGTGTTTCTTGTAAAAATTTACGCAAATAAGCAGAAATAATCCCAAAAATTCCTCCTAAGAAAAATGGAATTCTCCAGGCCCATTCATAAAGTTCTTCTTGTGTAAAAAACTTATTCATCATTAAAAATACAAAACTTCCAAGCAAAATTCCACCTACTACAGAAGCTGTTAAAAATCCAAGATAAGTGCGTTTTTGTCCATTTGGAGCATGCTCAAAAACAAAAACCCAAGCACCAGGTAATTCCCCACCTATAGCTATACCTTGACAAATCCTTACAAATATTAAAAATACTATACATAAATATCCTATGCTTTCATAAGTAGGTATAAAAGCAAGCATAAAAGTTGGCACAACCATCAGTAAAATACTAAGCATAAACATTTTTTTACGACCAAATTTATCGCCAAAATGTGCCATGATTATACCACCAAGTGGTCTAGCTAAATATCCTGCGGCAAAAATTCCATAAGTATTAAACATTTTCCAAAATGGACTTAAATCTTCAGGAAAAAAATTTTTAGAAATATAACTTGCAAAAAATACAAAAATGATAAAATCGTAAAATTCTAAAGTCCCTCCCAAAGAAGAAAGACTCAAAACTTTTATGTCTTTTTTAGTAAGATTTTTACCCACGATTAATCCATCTCATAAGTATCATCATCACTATAATCATCATCGTATTCATAATCATCATCATCATAATTATATGATCTTTGATTATTTGCATAAGTATCATCATCTGCTTCATCATACATTTCATCATCATAATTTTCAAATTCTTCATCATCATAAGCCATTGCAAATCCTTTAAAATTTTTTAGTAGTATTTTAATATAAAAATATACATTTTGGTATAATTTTTCAAACTTTACTTAAGGAAAAATATGAATTTAACGCATTTAGATGAAAAAAATCACCCCAAAATGGTAGATGTAAGTCAAAAAGATATTACCCAAAGAGAAGCTTGTGCAAGTGGTAAAATATACATGAGTAAAGAAGCATTTGAAGCTATCATTGAAAACAAAGCTAAAAAAGGGCCTGTTTTGCAAACTGCCATCACAGCAGCCATAATGGGAGCTAAACAAACTTCAAATCTTATCCCAATGTGCCATCCTTTAATGATCTCAAAAGTACAAACCCATATAGAAGAAAACAAAGAAGAATGTTCTTTTCAACTCTTTGTAACCGTAAAATGTGAAGGAAAAACAGGGGTTGAAATGGAAAGCTTAACAGCTGTTAGCATTGGGCTTTTAACTATTTATGATATGGTTAAAGCTATTGATAAAAGTATGCAAATTACTGATATAGTTTTAGAAAACAAAGAAGGAGGAAAAAGTGGTAAATATCTGCGATCTTAAAAAAGAACCTATTATAAACTACCCTACTTTTTGGGATTATAAAGTCGTTTTTGAAGCTGAAGTTGATGCTTTAGAAATTTTCACTCAAATACTCAATGAAAGAGAATTTAAATATAAAATCTCAAATACTAGCAAACAAGGAACATATAAAAGTTATCTTTTAAGTGTTTATGTCGATAGTAAAGATGATCGTTTAAATATTTTTAATCAATTAAAAAGTAAAGCGAAATTTGTATTATAAAAAAGGAAAAATATGAAAAATTTAGCCATAATTTTTGAAAATTCTCTCTTAGCTTGTGAAAAAAATGAAATTCCAAACTTAATTAGTGAGCTTGTTTTTAATCTAAGTTATAAAAAAATTAGTTTTGAAAATACTAGCAATGAAGAGCTTTTTGCTATCTTTTCTAAAGTATTAGAAAAACTTGGACTTATAAATGAAGAAAATATTTCCAAAATAATCCAAGGTATTATTAAAGCTAGAGTTGAAGAAGATAAAAAAGCATTTTTTGTTTATATTAACGAATATGGCAAATTAAAAGTAAAAATAGAAGAACAAAAAAACACCATTAAACACAAAATTTGCGATAACTTTTTTGATTTAGAAAAGACTTTAAAAGATTTAAATTTAAATGAATTTAATATAAGTATCAATGATGCAATGCTTTATGATATAGAAATACTAGGCCTTTTAAAAGAAACTGCCGAGAGTGCTTTTATCACAACTTTAGAAAAAGGTGAAAACATAGAACTTACATCTTGTGAAATTGCTAAAAACCTTGTATTTAATGCAATTTGTGAAGGAAGCTTTGAAAAAGAAAGAATTTTAAAAATATCCCAAGTAGTTTTAAATGCTGCTTTTGAACTTGCTAACGAATCAAAGGCTTTTGCTTATGATTTATGTATAGGAAGTATTTATGGGACACAAGAAGGAATTTCTTTGGCAATTGAAAAATTTAAATCAAGCTTTGCATATAGCGCTTTAGAACATGATTTAAAAAATAAAGAAAAAGAACTTATAGACATAGAGCAAGAATTTATCCAAATGCTTAAAAAAATATCATTAGAATTTAATAATCCCGTAAAAGATATACTTAAAGATTTATTAGAAAATAAATTTGACACTTTATTTGCTAAATTTAAACGCTTAATACAAGAAAACAGAGAACAAATTCTTATCAAAATTAATGAAATTAAACAAAATCCAAAAATTGATGATTTTAGCAAGCTAGCACAAAGCAAACTCAATATCTTAGCTAAAGAGTTAAATGAACTCGAAAAACTCGCAAGCCATAAATATAAAAATTTAGATAAAAACAATGCAAAAGAATTGGGAGTGAGATTGTGGGAAAAAGCAAAAAAATTAATTAAAAAAAATATTAATTGATAATTAATTTTTAAAAATTAAAATTACAAAAATAAAATACGGAGGAAATTATGTTTAACACTTTGAAAGTTAAATTGTCTTTAATGGCAAATTTTTTCACTGCACTAAGTTTGATTATTTTAGGTGTGTTAAGTTTTTACTTTACCAAAACATACCTTTATGATAATGAGCTAAAAAGGCAAAATGATATTTTACAAGTTGCTCGAACTTCTTTAGAAACATTTCGAAAGCACAATAGTGATTTAATTTTAAATTTGGAAAAAACAATTTTGGAATTTCCATATGAAAAATTAAATTCCGAACAAGCTTTGATAGATAATGTTGGCTCTATTTTAAAATCATATAGAAAAGCTTCTGGAGTTTTATCTGCTTTTATAAGTTTAGATAATGGAGAAAACCTTGTAAGTAATGATACTAGTGATAAAAATAATAAAAATATCGAAATTTATGGACAAAATATCAACTATGATGCTAGAACTAGACCATGGTATATTGGAGCCAAAGAAAATAAAGATATTTTCATCACTTCTCCTTATATTGATAAAGCAACAAATCAATATGTAATAACATATACTAAATCTATATATAAAAATGGTAATTTTGTAGGAATTATTGGGGTTGATATTCCAGTAAAAGAGCTTCAAGAAAATTTTGAAAATATGCCTGGCAATAGCTTTTTATTTGATGAAAATGGAAAGATATTTGTTGCTAAAAACAAACAGTTATTAGATCCATCGGTAGATCATGGACCGGTATTAAATGCACACAAACAAAATGGTGATTATTCTTTCTTTGAATATGGATTAAAAGGAAAAGAAAGACTAGGTATATGTGCTAAAATATCTTCTTACCTTGTTTGTAGCACCGAAAGTGCTGATGTTATAAATGAGCCTATTTTCAAAACAGCAACAATACAAACAATTGTTGTAAGTATCATGGTTGCCTTAAGTGTTATCA
>NZ_JAKMTQ010000017.1:0-18418 GCF_025773245.1 Campylobacter sp. CNRCH_2007_0968H
GTTAAGGCCGGTTTGGATTTTTTGAAGTGGAGAAAGGTAATAAGATATGATGAAGTAAAGTAAGGCAATACTTAATATACTTGTGAAAATTACAATTATAGCTTGAACATGGGCAATTTTTTCACTTGAATGGTTTATGGTATCAACATAGGCAATATTACATACTGTATAATCATTTGTTGTATTGCACAAACCAAGTCTTTCATTACCTTCTTTACTAGTGTAAAAAAATGGTTCCCCGTTGTTTGATTTTGCAAATGCATTGGCTACTATTGTAATATTTGGATGATTTGAATTATAATTTTCATTTGTAGATGCAAATGCAAAGTGATTTTTGTCATATACAAATGAATCTCCTGGCATTTTTTTCAAATTTTCTATTAAGTCTTTAACTAAGACATCAATGGCTAAAATACCAATAAATTTCCCATCTTTCAATAAAGGTAGAGCATAAGTGAAACAAGGCAATCCTGTAGTAGCATCTATATAAGAGTCGGTTATAAACAAAGTGTTTTTCTTTTTTGCTTCTATATAATATTCTCTTGTTGTTGCATCGTAACCATCAGCTTTACCATAAAAACCGTAATCAAGATTTTTGCTATCGCTGTCTGTATCGCTTACAACTAACTCTCCATTTGGTTGAGCAATATATACAGCTAGATAATTTCCTGCATCTCTAAATGCTTTTAGTTGAACACCAACATTTTTAGCTAATGCATCTTGAGAATTAAGGTTTGAATATGGGTGTCTAAGAATGGTTTCTGAGAGTTCTATTAAAGATTTAGATGTGTTTTGTCTAAAATCTTCTACAAGATTGCTGGTAAAAATTAAACGATTTTTTTCTGAATTAACAACCTCATTAAAAAGAGATTGTTTTACAAAAATAAATGTTACAATTCCTAAAATCAATAAACAACAAATAGCAATAGCGTTTGCTATTAGTGAAACTTTAAGTTTAATACTTTTCATCAAATAACCTTTCAGTAATTTTTAAAAGTAGAAATTATATTAAAAAAATAATAAATATTTTTTAAATTTAAAAATATTTTTTGAGTAGATTGAATATATTTTCACATGCTTGCGAAAGGATTAAATAAGTCTCATCAAAGTTCCCATTATACCAAGGATCAGGTACTTCGTCATATCCTAATTCTAAGGCAAAAGAAGTGATTTTATGAATTTTATGTTTTGCATTTGGAAAATTTTTAACTATATCATTATAATTAGAATTATCCATTACGATAATTAAATCATTATCCTCGCACATTTTTAAATTTAGTTTTTTACTGCAAAATGGCTTAGAATTTATATTTTTGTTATCTAATAAAGCTTTAGTTTTATAATGCATATCCTCCCCATCGTGGTAACCTGAAGTACCTGCACTAGAAATAATAAATTCATTATTTAAATTTGCTTTTGTTAAAAGATCCTTCATAATAAATTCGGCCATGGGAGAACGACAAATATTGCCTAAACAAACAAAAATAATTTTAGTCATATTTTTCCTTTTATTTTTGTGTAGTTTTTTCAAAATTATAGCAGTATTTCAAAATATTTTTAAAGATTAATTAAAACTAAGATATAATTTTTCATTAATGGGGAGCTTTTGCTGAGAGGAAGTATAACTTCGACCCTTGAGAAGTTTGGTAATGCAAACTTTGAATTCTTGCAAAAACTTTCCTTTTTTATAAAAAAAGGATAAAAATGATACAAGCAAAAACAAAAACTAAAATTCCTATCTTAACTATAGCAGGAAGTGATTGTAGTGGTGGAGCTGGCATACAAGCTGATTTAAAAACTTTTAGCGCTCATAATTTATTTGGTATGAGTGTAGTTTTAAGCGTTGTGGCTGAAAATACTGCAAGGGTGATTTCTTGTTTTGATATACCCACTAAGATAATAGATGAGCAAATGCTAGCAGTTTATGAAGACATAGAGCCAGCTGCTGTAAAAATTGGAATGCTAGGTTCAAAGGAAATTATAATTTGTGTAAAAGAAAATTTATTGCGCTTTAAAGCTAAAAATGTAGTGATCGATCCTGTGATGTTTGCAAAAAATGGCTATGCTTTAATGCCTTTAGAAAATTGTCAGTTTTTTAAAGATGAAATTTTATCTTTAGCTGATGTACTTACTCCAAATATTCCCGAGGCTGAGTTTTTGTGTGATTTTAAAATACTTAATGATGAGGATATGAAAAAAGCCGCTATAAAACTTCACAAAGAAGGTGCAAAAAGTGTTTTGATTAAAGGTGGACATAGTAAATATAATACCAATGATATTTTTTATGATGGAAAGGAATTTAGTATTTTTAAAGCAGAAAAAATTAATACAAAAAATACACACGGCACAGGTTGTACATTAAGTTCAGCTATAGCTAGTAATCTTGCCTTAGGTAAAGAAAAACATAAAGCTATAAAACTTGCTAAAGATTATGTGTATGGAGCTATATTAAATTCTTTAGCACTTGGAAAAGGTTGTGGCCCGACTAATCATTTTTTTCAATATGACAAGGAGTAAAAATGATTATTAAAGCAGTAAGAGAAAAAAATCCTTTGATTCATCATATTACTAATTATGTTACAGCTAATGATTGCGCAAATGTAACTATAGCAATGGGAGCAAGTGCTGCTATGGCTGATTTTTATGAAGAGCAAGCTGATTTTGCTAGAATAAGTTCAGCCTTAGTATTAAACACAGGTACGATTAATCAACTTATAGCAAATTCTATGTTAAAAGCAACTAAAGAATATGCTTTATTAAATAAACCTATAGTTTTTGATCCTGTTGCTTTGGGTGTGAGTAAGGCAAGAGATGGGATTAATTTTGAATTACTTAATCTAAAAGGTATTAGTATTGTTAAGGCAAATGCATCTGAAATGGCTAGTGTTATAGGTTTAGATGGTAAAGCAAGAGGGGTTGATAGTACTTTTGTAATCGATAATGAGTTTTTAGAAAAAGCTAAAGAATACTCTTATAAAACCAAGCGTGTTTTGGCTATAACTGGAAAAATTGATTATATTATAAATCAAGAGCATATTGCTAAAATTTATAATGGCTCAATCATGGCTACTAAGATAACTGGAGCAGGTTGTATGTGTGCTTCTTTGTGTGGAGTTTTTGCAGGAGCGTTAGAAGATAAATTTCAGGCTAGTTTATATGCTTTGCTTAGTTTTGGCATAGCTAGCGAAATCGCTCAAGAGCTTTCTAGTGGAAGTGGTAGTTTTAGAGTGAATTTAATCGATGCTTTAAGTAATTTAGATGATGAAGAAATTAAAAAAAGAGCCAAATATGAAATCATTTAAAATTTATCTTGTCGCAAGCAAGGGTGAAAAAAGCGAAAGCGAGTTTTTAAATATTTTAGAAGCTTCTTTGAAAGCTAAGATTGATATTTTACAACTTAGAGAGAAAAATCTTAGTACTTTAGAATTTTATAATCTTGCTTTAAAAGTTAAAGCTTTGTGTGAAAAATACAACACACCTTTTGTGATAAATGATAGAATCGATATAGCCATGGCTGTGAATGCAAATGGAGTGCATATAGGACAAAAGGATATGCCTTTAAAAAAAGCAAGGGAGCTTTTAGGCGAAGAAAAAATCATAGGGCTTACGATCAATCATAAAAATGATCTTATTAATACTCAAGGTGCTACTTATCTTGGAGTGGGGGCTGTTTTTACTACGCCTAGCAAGCAAGATTGTGTTGTGCTTGGCATAGATGGATTAAAAGAAATTGCTAGTTTAGCTTCTTTACCTATTGTGGCTATAGGTGGGATAGATGAAGTTAATTTAAATTTGCTTAAAGATTGTAATATACAAGGTATAGCTGTGGTTAGAGCGATAATGCAAGCAAATGATCCTTATATAGCAACTTTAAATTTAAGATCAAATTTTGATAAAACTTTTATAGGAAAATAATGATTTATTTTATAGGGGATAAAGAATTTGATGGTGTTAAGACTATAAGATTAAATGAAATTAAATTTCTTGATTTTGAAGTTAATTTAAAGGAATTTGATTGTTTAATCATTAGCTCCAAGAATGCATTAAAAGCATTAATGTCAAGTAAAAACAAAATTGATTTTAATATTAAACTTTATGCTGTGGGAGAAAAAAGTGCTGATTTTGCAAAAGAGCTTGGCTTTAAAAATGTCAAATATCCTAGCAAGGCTTATGGTAAAAATTTAGCTAGTGAGTTTTTATTTGAGTTTAAAAATAAAAAATGTCTTTATTTAAGAGCGAAGAAAATTAGTTCAGGTCTTGATGAGTATTTACTGAAAGAAAATATCCTTTTAAAACAATTAATCGTTTATGAAAATATAGCCATAGAGCCTAAAAAAGATGAGTTAAAAATACATCATCCAAGTGTTTTTATCTTTAGCGCTCCATCAAGCATGGAGCAATTTTTGAAATTTTTTGCATTAGAAAAAGAAGATAAAGTTGTAGTTATAGGTCAAAGTACAGCTTTAAAACTTCGTAATTTTAAAAATTTATATATATGTAAAGAACAAAATCTAAACTCTTGTTTAAAATTAGCTAAGAGTTTAGATTTTTAAAAGTTTTATATAATAAAAATGAGGCAATAAAAATCATACAAATATCACCCACTAAAGTGGCTAGCCAAACTCCATTTACTCCTAAAAATTGCGTTAGTATAAATAAGGATAAAAATGGGAAAATAAGACTTTGGGAAATAGAAATTCCTAAAGAAAGTAAGGGTTTATCAAGTGCTGTGAAAAATGAAGCGCAGAGTTTTCCAAACCAAGAAAATAAAAAAGAAAAAGAAAAAAATATTAAGGCATTTTGTGCTATATGGATAAAATCTTGGTTGTTATCTTTGTTAAAAACACTTACTATAAGGTTATTGAAAAAATAAACAAATAAAAACACTATTGTGCTTACACCCCAAGAAGCAAAAAACATTCTTTTAAAAATAGCTTGAATTCTTGCAATATTTTTGTGTCCATAATTATAACTTAATGCAGGTTGCATAGCATCACACATGGCCAAAACTAGCATGAAAACAAAAGTACTAAGATATAAAATCACAGAAAATGCTGCAACAGCTGTACTTCCAGAAAGTTTAAGCAAGAAAGCATTAGCTAAGATGGTATAAAAAGAGCTAGAAATATTAGAAAAAAATTCAGATGAGCCATTATAGAGTATATTTTTTAGTATTTGCAGCTTGATTATTGGTTTTTTAAATTTTAAAGTTAAATCTTTAAAAACAAAAGGTAATATCCCTAAAATGCTTCCTAAAAACATACCTATGCAAGTTGCTAAAGCTGCTGAAAAAAGTCCCCAATCAAAAACCACTATAAAAAGCCAATCAAGAAAAATATTGCTCAAAGCAGTAATGATATTAACTATCATGCTATAAAAAGTTTTTCCACAAATCCTAAGATAATTATCCATAGCAAAAGCTAGCATAATAAAGGGAGCAAAAGTAGCAAAAATTTGCATATATTCAGTAGATAAACTTTGAATATTCTCATTAGCTCCCATAAAAACACTTAATGTTTTTGCTAGAAAAAATCCTAAAATTCCCATTAAACAAGAAATTGCAAAAATAAGAACTATACAAAAAGAAAAAATAGCTCTTGCTTTTTCAATTTTTCCTTTACCTAGATTAATTGCTATTTGCACTGATGAACCTATGGCTATCATATCAGCTAGAGCAAAACTTATCATGATAAAAGGCATCATTAAATTCATAGCAGCAAGCGCATCTGAACCTAAATATCTTCCAACAAAAATTCCATCAATAATCACATAAAGATAAATAAAAGCCATGCTAGCTATGTTTGGCAAAGCACATTTTATAAATAGTTTGGTAGGATTTAATGTAGTGTAAAAATTATGTATTGACATAGCTTTCCTTATTAAAAATTATTTTATTTAAAATTTTATAGATAAAATAAATTTAATAAAGAGATTCTATACCTTCTATAATATCTTTAAAATATGGATCAACAATGATAATGAAAAAATCTTTGAAAAACATTTATATCACCCAAATTTTAAAAATATAATAAATATTTGGCATTATATTTAAGCTGTAATTATAAATTTCTTAATGTAAATTTTAATTTTTTTTAGACGATTTTTATAAACCCACAAAAAAAGGAGCAAGGATGCAAATAAATTCGTATTCACGCGTGGCAGTAGAGTCGCAAGTTAGCAATAGGAAGGCTAATTTGAATACAAAACTTGAAGATGCCAATACTAAAAGTGCTAATAGCACAAAAGATATAGATGAGGATAAGCTTAGTAAGCTTGCTAGTATGGGAGGAAAAGGCATAACCGAGCTTTATGCTATGAATTTTATGCAGCAAGTATTTAGCATGAGTTCATCCAATGGTCTATCTCAGGCAGGGATTTTTCAAGGAGCTCAATCTAAGGATTCTTTAACAGCTATTTTATCAAATGTAGATTTTAAAGCTATAGGATATGAAGGTAAAGATATACTTAGTTTAAATGCTGATGAAGCAAAAGAGCTTATTGGGGAAGATGGATATTTTGGTGTAGCAAAAACATCTCAAAGATTGGCTGATTTTGTTATTAACGGGGCTGGTGAAGACATGGAAAAACTTCAAAAAGGTTTAGAGGGTCTAAAAGCAGGATTTGCACAAGCGGAAAAAATGTGGGGTGGCAAACTTCCTGATATCAGCTATGAGACAATTGATAAAGCTATTGAAACAGTAACTCAAAAAATTAATGAAATGGGTGGAAATTCTTTAGATATCAATGCATAAATTTATATCCCTAGTACATAAACTAGGGATTTAGTCTATTTTTAAAACACTTAAAAATGCTTCTTGAGGTAAATGCACCTTACCAATAGCTTTCATTCTTTTTTTACCTTCTTTTTGTTTTTCAAGAAGTTTTCTTTTTCTAGTAATATCCCCACCATAACATTTTGCGGTTACATTTTTACCCATGGATTTTACATTTTCTCTTGCGATAATTTTATTTCCTATGCTTGCTTGGATAGCAACTTCAAAAAGCTGTCTTGGGACGATTTCTTTCATCGCTTTTACAAGCTCTCTAGCCTTGCTTAGTGCTTTTTCATTTGGCACTATGATGCTTAGTGCATCGACATTTTCACCAGCTACTTTAATATCAAGTTTTACAAGATCTCCCACTCTAAATTCAATAGGCTCATAATCAAAACTAGCATAGCCTTTGGTAAGTGATTTAAGTTTATCGTAAAAGTCCATAACGATTTCGTTTAAAGGTATATCATACTCAAGTAAAACGCGCTCAGGAGTGATATAATCCATCTTAACTTGCATACCGCGTTTGCGATTTAAAAGAGTGATTAAATTCCCTAGGTATTCGCTTGGAGTTATGATAGTTGCTTTTACATAAGGTTCTTTTATATGATCGATTTTATTTACCGGAGGTAGTTCGCTTGGATTTTGAATTTTTAAAACTTCTCCATCGGTTTGATAAATTTCATAAGTAACAGTTGGAGCAGTAGCAATTAAATCAAGGTTAAACTCACGCTCAAGTCTTTCTTTAATAACCTCCATATGCAAAAGACCTAAAAAACCAACTCTAAAACCAAACCCTAAAGCTAATGAAGTTTCAGGTTCGTAGGTGATAGAGCTATCATTAAGTTTTAATTTATCTAAAGCATCTCTTAAATCTTCAAATTTATCCGTTTCTATAGGATATAATCCTGCAAAAACAAAAGCTTTGGCTTTTTCAAAACCACCAATGGCTTCTTTTGCTTTATTTTTAGTTAGTGTTATGGTGTCACCTACTTGAACATCGGCGACATTTTTAAGTCCAAGCACGATAACACCCACTTCACCTGATTCTAATTTTTTAGTTTTTATAGGGCTTAATGGATGAGGATAGAAAAGATCTTGCACGAGATGTTTTTTATCTGTACTCATAACTGAAACTTCATCATTTTTGGCAATATTTCCCTCATAAATTCTAACTAAAGCCAAAGCTCCAAGATAATTATCAAACCAAGAATCATAAATTAAAGCTTTAGTAGGTGCTTCATCATCAGTTTTTGGCGCAGGAATTTTTGTGATGATAGTTTCTATGAGTTCTTTTATACCTACACCTGTTTTTGCGCTAACACAAATTGCATTAGAGCAATCAATTCCTATAATATGCTCTATTTCGTGTTTAACCTTTTCAATATCAGCCGAAGGAAGATCAATTTTATTAATCACTGGTATGATTTCAAGATCATTTTCTAAGGCTATATAAACATTGGCTATAGTTTGAGCCTCTACTCCTTGAGAAGCATCAACAACAAGTAAAGCCCCTTCGCAACTTGCCAAAGAACGACTTACTTCATAGGAAAAATCAACATGGCCTGGAGTGTCTATTAAATTTAATACATATTCTTCATTGTTGAATTTATAATTTAAACGCACAGATTGAGCTTTTATAGTTATACCACGCTCTTTTTCTATATCCATAGTATCCATTACTTGGGCGCTCATTTGTCTATCGCTAATTGCTCCGCATTCGCTGATAATTCTATCAGCTAATGTGCTTTTACCATGATCAATATGAGCTATAATAGAGAAATTTCTAATATTTTTCATCAAAAAACCTTAAGATTGTCTCATTTTTCTTTTTGCTAGGCCTATTTGCTCATAAGCATCAATTTCTTTTTTCAAAGCTTTATATCTTTTTTTTAGCTCATTGTTTAAAAATGAAATGTTTTTAGGAGTAGCATTAGCATTGGCTGAAATAGCACTAATGAAATCAAGTTTTCTTTTAGTGGCGCTGTCTTTTGGATTAGATCCTAGTTTTTGTGAATTTAAAAATTGCAAAATTAAGGCTTGAATTTCTTGAGAGTTGTTTGCATTATTTGCTTTAGATATAAAATCTTCTATATTGCTTATTTTTGGAGTTTTAGCTGGATTTGATTTGCTTGGTTGTTTTTCTTTGTGCATGAAAAATAATACCAAAAGAATTCCAAGTATGATAATTATCACTAAAGCTATAACTAAAAAAATAAAAAGAGAATTATTCATGTAAAACTTTCCTATAATTTTGTTGCATAAGATCTTTTAAAATAACTTGCTAAGCTTAATGCTACCATAAATAAAAATCCCCAATACACATAATCAGGAATTTTCACAGAATCTCCTGCTGCATAAGAATGCATACCAGTTAAAAAGTAATTTACACCAAAATAAGTCATGATAATTACCCAATACGCAAACATGGAGCAAACTGCAAAAATGTATTGATTTGCCCATTTTGGTACCATTCTAATGTGCAAAATAGCTGCATAAACTAAAATACTAATTAAAGCCCAAGTTTCTTTAGAGTCCCAACTCCAATATCTTCCCCAACTTTCATTTGCCCATATAGCACCTAAGAAATTTCCAACTGTAAGCAAGCAAAGTCCTAAAATCATAGCCATTTCGTTGATTCTTGTTGCTTCTGTAATATTTCTTAAAATGTTTTCATTATGTTTGCCATTGATTTTTAGCATACATAATAAAATAAGTACAAATATACCCAACAATGCACATAATCCTAAAAATCCATAGCTAGCAGTAATAACCGAAACATGTATTGTTAGCCAATAAGATTGCAACACAGGAACTAAATTGGTAATTTGCGGATCCATTTGGCTAAGATGAGCCACACCTAAAGTAACTCCTGCTAAAATAGAGGTTAAAGAAAGTGCAATAGGGCTTTTTCTTGAAAAGAAAATTCCAGATAATGATAAAGCCCAAGCTATATAAACCATGCTCTCATATGCATTACTCCATGGAGCGCGACCTGCTATATACCAACGCAAAGCCAAACCTAGAGTATGGATGAAAAATGCCACAATGTTAAACACATAAACACATTTAAATATAAAATCAATGCGAATTTTTGACAGGAGCATTTTAACAAAAACTATAATCAAAAGTAAAAATCCAGCGCATAAATAAAGCGGAGCAAGATTTACAAAAATTTGACTTTTGTTGAAAAAGATTTCTGTATTAATTTTTTTAGCACTTGGCATAACTTCATGCCCGTATTTTTCTTGGTAATTTTTGATAATATTTAAATTTTTAGTTGCTTCATCCCAGTTGTTATGTACAATAGAATTACTAACTGCATTGAAATAATTTTCTAAAATGCTTCTTACTTCTTTACCTTCTTCGCCTTTTAATCCTATATATGCTTCGCGTGGTGCCACCCATTGATTATTGGTGCTATTTTGTAGTGGAATAAATTTAAAAATATCTCCTGAAAAAATTAAATTTACAATATTTACTCTTTCATCAAGCTTGATTATTTCTTTATCAAAAACACTTCTACGATTTGGATTTTTTCTATTAGCATTTTCTACATATTTTTGTAGCTTATAAGCATCTGTAGTGAAAAAATCTTTAAAACTAGTATAAGCTCTAGGTTCAATACCTAAAATTTTAGAAATTTCTTCATTAACCAAGCGACTTGTTGGCATAAATATAATATCTTTATCATACCATGCACTGCCATCAAAAATCATTGATATGATAGTTGCTTCGGCACTTTGGCCTTGAAAGGTTGTGTTTTTGTATATTTTTTCTAAAACTTCCATAGCTAAAGTATTAAAAGGAACCATTCTACCATCAGGTTTTTGCACTACCAAAGAAGCAAGTTCTTTAGCATGTGTTTCATCTACCTTGATGGGTTCATTTGCATAAGTATTTTGGCTTGCAAAAAAAACTAATATAAATGTCAATATCGCACTTGTTTTTTTCAAGGTGTCTTGATTGATTAATTTAGCTAAAGTCCTAAATCTTGAATGAGGATTTAAAATATTTAAAAACATTCCTAATGTAAGTAAAAAATATCCAATATATGTAGGAATTTTACCTGGATCTTTATTAACTGAAAGTATGGTGCCAAGCTCATCTTGATCATAAGAACTTTGGTAAAATCTATAACCTTGATAATCTAAAACATTATTCATAAAAATCTTATATTCTAATTTTTGTTCGGCATTATCAATTTCCACATAACTTGCATAAGACATAGGCGACATCGAACCAGGATAGCGTTCTAGTTCAAAGTCTTTTAAGTACATTTCAAATGGCATTTCTATTCCTTTAGGACCCCATCTTAAAAAGAAAGGTTGACCTGCTACATCAATACGGATAGGCGAGTTGTATTCTACTAGGAAAACTTCTTTAGATTCTCCTTTATAGCTTAATTTTAATTTTAAAGCATTAATAGCATTTTCTGAAAGTTGAGTTGGCATATATTTAGTGCTTTGTGCAAAGTCTTTGAAATTATTTAATAAAGAATTATTCCAGTATTTTGCCTCACCAAATAAAGAAATCAAAGCATTGCGTCCTAGCTCTATCCAACTATTTTTAAACCAAGTAAAAAAGCTTTCATCTTGAGCTTGATTAATACCTTCTAAGGTTTTTTTACCATGTAAAGAAGCAAATTTTACCACTAAATTAATATCATTAAAAGAATATAATCTTAAATCTTTAGCTTGTGCTTTTTGATTTGCTTTTAAAATGTTTTCTTTACCATCACTCATTGACATGTATTTTAAATCAAAATCAGCACTAAGCTTTAGATCTTTATCAATTTTTATATAAGGACTTGGAGCAGAGTCGTTTAAAAATGCTATATTGACACCATTGATATTTTTTATATCCCCTGCTTGAAAAAGCAATTCTTTAGATTCGTTATTTTGTGAAAGCATTAAAGATAAAAGAGGAGCAGAGTTGTTATCATCGATATAAATTTCTTTTGCATCTAAAATCAAATTTTCATATGAAATTTGAGCCTTTTCATCGGGTAGTATTAAATCAAATGAAAAATCATTTACAAAAGGTAAAGTGGCAATATATTCAGATTTTGCAGCACTATATACTTTATCATCTTTTAAGGTTGCTATGTAGATATAACTTTTTGAGGTTTCAATGATATTATTTTTTTCGTTTTCTCTAATGTGTAAATTTCCTTCAAATCCCATATATCTAGTCATAGCCGAGCCTAGTAATATAAATAAAAATGAGATATGAAAGATTAAAAGCGGTATTTTTCTTTTGTTAAACATTTTATATTTAAAAAGAGCCGTTAAAAGATTGATTCCTAATATGAGCTGTATAAAGCCAAACCAAGATGTTCCATATATCATGGCCCATGCTGTTGGAGTATTGTAAGCACTTTCTATAAAAGTAGCTAGAGCGCAAAATAGGGCAAAAATTAAAAATAAAAAAATAGAAATTTTTATATCCCCAAAAGCTAAAAGTTGTCTTCTCATGATTTAAGCTCCAAGGTATTTTTTTCTAATCTCATCATTACCGATAAGATCTTTTGCAGGTGCATGCATAGCGATTTTACCATTTTCTAGAACATAAGCATAATCGCTGATTTTTAAAGCTGAAAATGCATTTTGTTCCACTAGTAAAATAGTAATACCTTCTTCTTTTAATTTGACTATAATATCAAAAACCTCTCCAACTATTTTTGGAGCAAGTCCTAGCGAAGGTTCATCTAGCATTAAAAGTTTTGGCTCACTCATAAGAGCTCTTGAAATAGCTAGCATTTGAGCTTCTCCACCGCTTAGAGTTCCCGCTAATGCATTTTTTTTATCTTTTAATCTTGGGAAAAGTCTATACATTTGATTTTTCAAATGTTCATAGTTTTCTGCATTATTAAAAGCACCAATTTTTAAATTTTCTTCTATAGTGAGATTTATAAAAACTCTTCTTCCTTCAGGTACCAATGCTATACCTTTTTGTACTAAAGTATGAGGTAAATGTCTTTGAGTGTCATAACCTAAAAAACTTACTTCACCAGTTTTTTTAACACAATTTAGCATTGCATTAAGTGTTGATGTTTTTCCTGCACCATTTGAGCCTATCAAGCTAACTATACTTCCTGTTTTTATGGTGAAATCTATACCTTTAACAGCTTCTATTAAGCCATAATAAACATGTAAATCTTTAACTACTAGCATTAAAATCTCCCAAATATGCACTAATTACTTCAGGATTTTGAACAGCATCACTTGGCTTTCCTTCAAAAATAGTCTTACCATAATCAAGCACCATAACCCTATCGCAAAGCTTATTTACAAATTTCATATCATGCTCAATAAGCAAAACGCTGATTTTTTTATTATTTCTTATATCAAAAATCAATTCAGCTAAATCATCGCTTTCTGTTGAATTCATACCTGCTGCTGGTTCATCTAGCAATAAAAGTTTAGGGTTTGTTGCTAAAGCTCTTGCTATTTCAACTTTTCTTTGTTGTCCATAACTTAAACTAGTGGCCCTTTCATCAGCCAAATGAGCAATATTGAGTTGTTCTAAAATTTCATAAGCTGCTTTTTTTGCATTTTTTTCTGCTTTGGAGAATCTTCCCAAATGTAAAAAAGCTTCAAAAATATTATATTTAATACTCTTATCAAAACCAATTAATACATTTTCTAAAACACTCATGCTAGAAAAAAGTCTAATATTCTGAAAAGTTCTTGCTATGCCTAGATGAACTATTTTGTGCGGCTTTAAATGGTCAATCTTTTTTCCTAGAAAAAATACTTCTCCACTGCTTGGTTTATAATTTCCTGTAATAATATTAAATAGTGTCGTTTTTCCTGCACCATTTGGACCTATAAGTCCAAAAATTTCGCTTTCTTTTATAGTAAAAGAAGTATTTGCTATAGCACTAACTCCACCAAAATTTTTATGGATTTTTTTAAGCTCTAAAATCATTTTTTATTCCTTTTAGAAAACTTAAATAAAATATCTGTTAATTCTTTATCACCCATTATTCCTCTTCTTGCAAAAAGCATTACTAAAATCAATATAACAGAAAACACAACCATTCTAAGACCAGGCATGGCAGGAGTTTCATAACCAAAAATATTCATACTCTCATCTAAAAATCTTAAATACTCACTTCCACCTATTACTAAAATAGCTCCTATGATAGCACCAGTAGTTGAACCTAAGCCGCCTAAAACAATGATGATTAAAAGCTGAAAAGTAAATAAAAAGTCAAATTGTTCAGGTGAAACTGAAGCTAGTGCGCAAGCTAATAAGCCTCCTCCAACACCTTCTAAAAATGCTGAAGTGCTAAAAGCTAAGGTTTTAATATTAAAAGTGTTAATACCCATTGCTAATGCTGCATCTTCATCATCTCTTACAGCTTTCATGGCTCTACCAAATTTTGAACTAACAATATTTAAGATGATAATAACAGAAAATATAGCAATCCCACCACTCCAGTATAAGGTAGTATGTTTAGGAATATCGTTTAAGCCCAAAGAGCCATTTGTAACAGAAGCAAAGTTAATTGCCATAAGCTTGATAATAATTCCAAAGCCTAGTGTTACAATAGCTAAATAATCTCCTCTAACTCTAAATACTGCAAAGGCTAAAACTAAAGATAAAAGCATAGCACAAACCCCAGCAGCAAGTAAAGCTACAATAAAGCTTGGCGAATGAATCATCAAAATAAAACTACTTGGATCCTCTAAAGAAAACTGATCGATTTTGCTTTCACTTGTAAGTAAAACTAAGGCTGCAACATAAGCTCCTATAGCTACAAAACCATTTGGCTCTAATGAAAATTGTCCTGTAACCCCATTGATAAGATTATAACTTACCGCTAAGATTACAAAAATAGCAATATTGCTTAAAATTCCTATTTTATAATCGTTAAAAAAATAAGGAGATATAAAAAGAAAAGCAAGCGCTATAATAAAGAAACTTAAATGTGTAATTTTTCTTGCAATCATTTTAAAACCTACTTTTTTCAAAATTAATACCCAAAATTCCAGTTGGTTTAAAAAGTAAAATTAATACCAAAAAGATAAATGCAAATGCATCTTTAAAACCAGAAAGATCAGGGAAAATAGCAACAACAACAACCTCTGTAAAACCTATAATCAAACCACCTAAAACTGCTCCGGCAACAGAACCAATACCACCTAAAACAGCAGCGCCAAAGGCCTTAAGTCCTATAAGAGTTCCCATGCTAGGTTCAACAGAAGGATAACTAACAGCCCAAAAAATACCACCAATAGCAGCTAAAGCTGAACCTAGTGCAAATACAATAGCGATAATACGATTTGCATCAATTCCCATTAAATTTACAGTATGAATATCAAAAGCTAAAGCCCTAATAGCAATGCCATATTTGCTTTTATAAAGTATGAATAAAACCACTAATAATATAAAAAATGTCAAAATAGGCACTAAAATACTATTAACACTAATGCTGATATTATTAAAATTAATCACTGTTTCAAGATAACTTGGCACAGGAAAATACTTTGGTGTTGAGCCAAATAAAACATTAAATACATTTTGTATTAAAAAACTTATACCTATGGCTGTGATGAGTAAAGAAATTCTAGGTGCTTTTCTTAGAGGTTTATAAGCTACCCTATCAATAGCTATACCTAAGGCTGCCGCAAATAACATAGCTAAAGAAAGAGCGCCTAAAAAAGGCACATTCATACTTGTAACACAAAATAAAGCCGAGTATGCACCCACCATCATAATATCACCATGTGCGAAATTAATCAGTCTTAAAACACCGTAAACCATTGTATAGCCTATGGCGATAAGTGCATACATACTGCCTAAACTAAATCCATTTATAATTTGCTGTAAAATTAAAGAACTATCCATTGAACCTCTTAAAATTTTTATTTATGGTAGAATCGAGTCTTTATAAACTTGTTTTTGATTCTCTATTGATTTTATAACAATTGAGCGCGTGGCATTACCTGTTTTGTCTATACTGATCACCCCGCTAACACCTTCAAATTTAGAAGTAGCATGAATGTTGCTGTTGATACATTCACTATTGAAATCATTAACGCATTTTTGCATAGCTTCAAAGATTACAAAATATGCATCTGCACCCATAGCTGTAAAATTTGGAACTTCTTTGCTTTGTTTTTCTTTTTCATAGGCTAATATAAAGTCTTTTGAAAGCTGTGTTGGAGGGTTATTATAATCAAAACTATCTGTAAATAAATATCCTTCTGCTGCATCTTGAGCTAGATTAATAAAAGTTTCATCGGCAACTCCATCTGCCGAACCCATAGGAATATTAACACCCATTGCTTTTGCTTGGCGTGCGAATAAAGAAGCCTCAGTATAATATACTGGAAGATAAATAAAATCAGGTTTTAAATTTTTAACTTGAGAAAGTATAGCTTTAAAATCTTTATCGCCTGCTGTAATTCTAAATTTATCTAAAATTTTTCCACCTTGTTTGCTAAATTCTTTTTCAAAGGCCCTAGTTAAACCCAAAGAATAATCTGCGCTTTGATCGCTGATAATCACAGCTTTAGTGTAATTTAACTTATTTTTTACATAATTAGCCAAAGATGAGCCTTGAAAACTATCCATAAAACAAACTCTACTGGCATATAATTTTTTATTTAAAATTTTATCAGCAGTAGCTGCAGGAGCAACCACTGGTATCTTTTTTTCCTCGCCAATTCTTATCACTTGTAAAGTATTAGCTGTTAGCATTTCTCCAATAAGTGCATAAGCTTTATTTTGCGAAATTAATCTTGTGCTAGCATTTGCACTTTCTATTTTGTCACCTTTTGTATCTACTACAACAAGATTTACCTTATCGCCATTACTTAAAGTATTTTTCATAGAATTTGCAATTTTCACTCCATCTAAAGCACTTTGACCATAAGCTGCAGTAGATCCTGTTAGAGGTAAAACTACGCCAATGTTAATTTCTTTTGCCTGTATGATATTACAAGCTATGATAGACAATATAGCTATACTAATTTTTTTCATAGTTTAACCTTTCAAGGATTAATAATAGTTTTATAAACTTGTTTTTGTTCTTGTATTTCTTTTATAACTACAGAACGACTTGCATTGCCACTAGCATCTATGCTTATAACTCCACCTACGCCTTCAAAATTATTAGTAGAATGAATTTTTTCATTAATGCATTGTGCGTTAAGATTATTAGCACATTCATTCATTGCATTTACCATCACATAATAAGCATCAGCTCCCATAGCAGAAAATGCTGGAAGCTCTTTGGTGCCATGATCTTTTTCATAAGCATTGATGAAATTTTTAGACAAAGTTGTTGGTGGATTGTTATAGTCAAAACTATCGGTAAAGATTACTCCATTTACGGCATCACCCCCAAGTTCAATAAATGTTTTATTATTTACCCCATCACCTGCACTTAAAAGTTTATTAAAACCAACTGCTTTTGCTTGTCTTGCTATTAAAGCTGCTTCTGGATGGTAAATTGGCATATAAACAAAGTCAGGATTGATACTTTTAAGTTGTGAAACAATAGCTTTAAAGTCTTTATCGCCCGATGAGATGGTTAATTTTTTAAGTATTTTCCCGCCATTTTGTTTAAATTCTTTTTCAAAGGCTCTTGCTAAGCCTAGTGAATACACATTGCTTTGATCAACTATTACAACTACAGTTTTTAAATTTAAATCTTTGTATGCATAGTTTGCAAATTTATCTCCTTGGAAGCTATCCATAAAACAAACTCTACTAGCGTAGCTTTTTTTATCCAAAAGTTTATCGCCTGAAGCAACAGGGGCTATTACTGGGATTTTTCTTTCTTCAGCTATAGATAAAACTTGCATAGTATTTGGTGTAACAGCTTCACCTATAAGTCCTAAAACTTTATCTTGAGAGATAAGTCTAGTGGTGGCATTTGCTGCTTCTATTTTATCGCCTTTTGTATCTATGGCTATGATTTTAACATTATCTCCGTTTTTTAAATTTGGATTTAAGGTATTAGCTAGTTTGATACCTTCATATACATCATTACCATAAGCCGCTAAAGCGCCAGTAAGTGGTAAAATAACTCCTATTTTTACTTCCGCAGCATAAATTGAACTAGCACAAAGCAAGCTAGCTAGCAGTAGATTTTTTTTCATGAAAACTCCTTTTTTATTTTAAAAATGTATTATGTTTTGTTTTTGGTGCTGGTTCTTCTTCTAAAAGATCTTTTTGATTAAGCTCAATAGAAAAATTTTGCCCCTTTAAGTAAGCTATAATGTGATCCATATCACTTCCACTTAATTTTTTGGCGTATATGCTCATTTGAATGTTATCGCTTGATTGATCTTTAAAATATCCATTAGCATAGTCTTTTAAGGTACCTTTGATTTCTTCTGGGCTTAAATCTTTAATAGCTTTTTTACCATAAGAATTTTTTTCTCCATTTTCTCCGTGACAGGTGTTACATTTGTTTTTAAAATATATTTCTTTAGCTTTTTTTAAATCATAGCTAATATTATCATTAAAAGTATAAGTAAATAAAGACTTTATATTAAAAGCCATTAAAGAATTTATAAATAAAATACTAATTATAAATGAGCGTAACATAATATGCCTTTTTTAAATATAAATAAAGCTCGATTATATCTAAAAAAAATAAACAATTTTATTTCAATCTCACT
>NZ_JAKMTQ010000018.1:0-14873 GCF_025773245.1 Campylobacter sp. CNRCH_2007_0968H
ATTTTTAATGAAAGTGATAAGGATATTAAATAGCATATAAAGCTCATTGTTTAACAATGAGCTTATTGTGTTACGAATTTGCTTCTCTCCAATCATCACTTCCGCTTGTTCCAGCCGCTGTATGCTCCCAAATAACTTTTCTGTAATTTAAGGATACCTTAAAAAGCTCTGTTTTGTCATGATTGTTTGCTTCTTGAGCATTTGGCATTACTAAGGTAATATCTGTAATGATAGCATCTTCTAATTTAGTTGTAAAAAAATGTTCTTGTCCACCACTTGTTGATGTTCTAAACCAATGAACTTCAACACTCGGAAGTCTTTCACCTTTTGTAAGTGCATTGTAAAGTAGAGGAACTGCTTTATTTAGAGAGCAAGTGAAAGTAAAAGGCTTATGAACTCTTTGTCCTGATGGTTGTCCACTTTGTTGATCAACTGGAACTGTTACAATATGAGAAATTTCTTGAGCCATAATCTCGTCTTCGTGTCCTGCTTGATAGCGATTTCCTATACTTGCTTCTGTAGAAGCACCACTTGAAATAAGTCCTTGTGTTGAACCTTCGATTTTGATATATGCTGGTTGTGCCATGTTTTTCCTTATGATTATAATTTTAACTTTATATTTATATTAAAAGCTTTTAATATTTTAATACAAAATAAGTAAAAATAATATAAAATTAATAAATAGAAATAAAAATTATTTGAATTTATATTAGGAAAAATTATGTTTCAAAAAATAATGCAAATTTTAAAATCTAGGATTTTTGTAATCACATTAATACTTATTATTTTAGTTGTCTTAAGTTTATTTTTTTGGGCTTATGGTTCTTTATTTGCGTTTAATGAAATTTATGTTTTTAGTAATTCTTATTTAAGATTTGGGATAATTTTTATATTTTGGTGTTGTATTTTTTTGTTTTTTCTTTTAAAGCCTTTAAGTAATTTTATAAAATCTTTTAAGGATGACAAAAGAATAAGACTTAAAGAAATTAAAAAAGAATCTAATGAATTTTTATACAAAGCAAAAAGAAATTTCTTTATCGCATTAAAAGATGCCAAACAAACATGGAAAAAAGATATCAACACTAAAAATTTGCCTCTTGTTGTTATTGTGGGAAATGAAGGTGCTGGTAAAAGTACTTTTATAAATTATTCTGATATAGAATATCCTTTAAGTGATAGTTTAGAATCATATAAAAAGATGCATAAGTCTACCAATAATTTTAGCTTATATGTTTCCAAGAAAGGCGCTTTGCTTGATACTGAGGGAAATTATTTTTCTCAAGAAGATTTTTTTCATCCTAATAGTAGCGATGAGTTACCCGAAGATGATATAGAGAAAAATAGAGACTTTTTAATTAAAAAGAGTATTTGGCAAAATTTTTTAAAATTTTTAAATAAGAATTATTTTCATAGTAAATTAAATGGCATTATTTTAATAATTGATACTCGATTGTTTTTGGAAAACACAAAAGAATATTCTAATAATTTAATTCGTTATTTAACAAAAAGGGTGCATGAGTGTGAAAAAATTTTAGGTGTACAATTACCTATTTATGTTGTTTTTTCAAAATTAGATTTGATAGAAGGTATGAGAGAATTTTTTGATATTTTTAATGAAAAAATTCAAAAAAAAGCTTTTGGTATAAGTTTTGCAGAACATTTTAAAGAAGAAGATATTCAAAAGTCTTTTGAAGAGATAAGCAAATCTTTGTTTTTACGTTTTGTTGATAAAAATTCTTCTATATACACTATAGAGGAAAAAAATAAAATTTATTTATTTTTAAAGCAGTTGGATAATTTATTTGTATTGAGCAAAGACTTTATCGTGCAACTCCAAAATGAAAATATTTTAAAAAATAGTTCAGTTTTAAGAGGGGTATATTATGTAAGTGCTTATCAAGAAAATGTGCCAAGAAATTTTATGCTTGATACAATTTGTGAAAAGTATAATATAAAAAAACCATTAGCTCAAGTAAAACAGTCTTTTAGCAAGCAAAGTTATTTTGTTCAGTCTTTGCTTGAAGATATTGTCTTTAAAGATTCATCGCTAAGTAGAATTAAAAGTTTTTACAAAAAGATATCGCTTGTGGGTTTAACTATATTTTTGAGTTGTATGACTTATTTTATTTCATCTTATTTTATTCTTAAAAGTGAGCAAGAAAAGAAAATATCTCAAAGTGTTTATACTGATCTTTCATTTTTGTTGAAAAATATGCAAGATTACCCCATGATGAGTATAGAAGAGAAAGCAAAATTATTAGTTGATTTAAGAAATATACTAAGTGTATATCCACAATTAATCGAAAAGGCAAGTTTGTTTGAATATTTTAGCTTAAACATAACATATAAAGGCTTTAAAAAAGCACAAAATTTATATTATAAAATTAGTGAAGATGTGTTGAAAAATACCCTGTTAAAAGAAATGGAAATAATATTACAAACTGATGATAATTATGATAACTTAATTAAAACTTTATATGTATATAAATCATTGTTTGAGCAAAAATATCTTGATAAAGATTTATTAAAAATATGGATTAATGAAAATTGGAATTTTTTAGAAAAATATAAAATTTCTAAAGAAAATTTTCTATCTGGTATCGATGAACTTCAAAAGATTGACTTAAGCACTTCTCAGCAAGATGATATTTCGGTTAAACTATCTATTGAAAAACTATATAATGTAGCAAAAATTCAAAGAATATATACTTTACTTAACTTTATCATTCTAGATAAAAACAATAAAGTATATAATTTTAAAAATGAATTGGGATTTGCTGCTAATAATGTTTTCTCAGAGTCTATTAAAATTGATAGTATTGAAGAAATTTACACAAAAAAAGGTATGGCTGACTTTTTGCAAACGTTAAATGTAAAAATAGATAAAGCCATTGAGATTGATTCGTGGATTTTAAATGATTTGTCAAATTCTGAAAATAGAAGCAATATGGCAATGGGAATTATTAAAATTTATTTAACGCAATATCAAAATAAATGGCAAGAAATTTTAAATTCACTTGCACCAAAAAAGTTTATTTCCAAAAGTTCTATGCTAAATGAACTTAATATACTATCTAAAAAAGAAAATCCTTTAATGAATTTTATAAAAATTGTTAGTGTAAATACCAATCTTAACGATGCTACCTTACTAACTCAAGCATATAATCTCGGTGTTAATGCTGCTGAAATAAAGACAAGTTTTATGGGGATTACCAGTTCGTTTGATGCTTATCATAAAATTATAGAACAAAATTCTATTTTAAATACGGGTGCTACTGCTGTAGGTTTAGATGTTGGAAGTTATCAAAAAACCATGGAATTAATAAATACAGATTTGTCTAATATTCATAAAAAAATAATTGACTTTACAATAAATAACTCGCAAACTATTGAGGAAAAAATAAAATACGCTTTAAGCGATAGTAAAGATTCTAGCGACCCATTTAGTTCTCTTGAACAAAATATTAAAAATTTACCAAGTGAATTGGAAAAATATTATGCAACTCTTTCTTTGTATGCTTGGAATATTATAGAAAACCATGGAGTTTCTTTGTTTAATACTGTTTGGTTGAATGAGGTTTATGCACCATTTGTTAATGATATAGCTCCTTTTTATCCTTTTAATTTATTAAGTTCACAAGATTTAAGTATAGATTCTTTTAAAAATTTCTTTGGTAAAAATGGAATTTTAAATAAGTTTTATGAAAAATATTTAACAAATGTTCTAATTAAAAGAAAAAATGTTTACTCTATTAATTCTAAATTTAGCTCAAGATTAACTTTTTCCAAAGAATTTTTGGATTTTATTACTAAGGCTGGTAATTTATCAGAGTTAATGCTAAATGCAAATGATGTAATGAGAGTGCGCTTTACTTTACAAAGTCTTGACTTAAGTGCCGATTTTTCTTTTGTAAAAGTTCAGTATAATGATACTTCTATTATATATGATCACACATTGCATACAAAATTAGATGTTATAACTGATGAATTTAACAATGGAACTAGTTTTGATTTCACTGCGTATTCTTATTTAGATGCTAATATAAATTACACAAAATCATATAAAGGAGAATGGGCTTGGTATAAATTATTACAGGAAAGTAAAAATTCAAATTCATCTTACAGTGTTTTATTTAATGACAATAAAAAAATGTATTTTGATTTCAAACTTAATAATAACAACTCAGATATTAATAATATAATTATGATATTAAGTGATTTTAAAATAGTAGAAAATATAACAAAGGCTCAAAATGATAGATAAAGAAACCATAGGATTGATAATTGAAAATATTGATGAAAATATTACAAAAACAGTAGCTTGTGTATTTGATGAAACTGGTGGACTTGTTGGATCAAGTCCAGAATGTTTATTTTGGATACAAGATAAAAATAATTCTGTTAAAGAAAAACATATGAAGATTACTTTTGAAGAAGGTTTTTTTACTATGACGCCTATAGAATGCAGTGATATTTTTTATAATAATTCTTTTTCTAGATTGGAAGATGGTTATGAAATTATTATCAACAAAGGCGATGTTCTAAAGTTAGGTCTTATTGAGTTGCGTTTTGTTGATTCAAAAGAGATTAAACAAGAAACTTTAAAGCAAGCAAAAGAAATAAAAGAAATAGAAAAACACACACAGATGGATGAAATAGAGCTAAAACCTAGAGGAAAAATAGATGGTTTAGATTTTAAGGCAAAAGAAAACATTAAAGAACTTATTGAAACAAAAATAGATTATAGTTTTATAGAGGATAATAATATTAAAAATTCTGAAGTTATTATGGAATCTAATTCTTCTGTTAATTTAGATTTTACTTATGAAAATATAGGAAAAATTTTAGATAAATTGCAAAATGAATTATCAGAAAATCGTAAAAAAACAATACTAAATGATAATTTCCAAAAATTAAATATAGATGATTTTCAAACAGTTATTTCAAAAATTCCGCTTATTAAAGATACAAAACTAATTAATCTTGTTGTGTTAAAATTAATTACTAAAGAGTTGTATTCGCCTGTATTTAAAGAGATGGAAGAAGATATTTTTATGACTTATTTGCAAAATGCCTTGCAAAATATTATCAAAAATGATCAAAATATATTTGAAAATTTGACTTTACTGTCTTTAAATAAATACAAAGAAAAATAATTTTTTTTCAAAGTAAAGTAAGATAATTTTCCAAAATTAATTTTAAAAAGGAGTATCAAATGAAAATCACAATGATAATTCTAAGCTTATTTTCTTTAGTATCTTTAAGTGCATGTGCTTTTAAAGAAAATAAAGCAAGTGAATTAGAAACTCTTGCAAGTAATTATGGTGGAATTTATATCTTTGATAAAAAAATAAGAGAAGAGATATTGGAAAATGAAAGAAAGAAAGGAGAGGCAATGAAAAAAATGTCTTTAGGGGATGATTTTTGGGATCAATTAAAAATCATAGAAAAAAAATTCCCTCAAGTCCTTTCTAATGGTTGTAAATATTATCGTAACGATTATAATTATGATGTAGATGATCCTGACTATGATTTTAACTTCGATGATAAACCCGAATTTGCATACTATGAAGATCAATTTAAAGCATATATGGGTGAAGAAAACTATAAAAAATTAAGACCTTATTTAGGTATGACAACTTATTATGTGTGTGAGGGTAAAAAATATCCTATTGTTTTTGCTACTATGATAGATTATAAAGTAAAAAGCTATGGATTATTTGGAGATGAAGGAAGAGGATTTAGCTTTTCTAGTATTAGTCGTAAAAGTGCAGGAGGAGGATCTTTTCATTATTTTACTAATAATAAATTTATAAAAAGTGATGAAAAATATACAGGACAAAGTTACTGATGAACCCTAAAGAACTTATTTCTCAAATCAAAGACTATGCTAATATAAGATGCTAGTTATGCTATGCTTGATTTAATCGATGAGAATGATGAAAAAGGTTTTAATAGTATGTTAAATATAAAAACTAAATTTTACTTATACTAAGGTATTTGAAATAATATACTTTAAAAAGGAGTATCAAATGAAAATCACAATGATAATTCTAAGCTTGTTTTCTTTAGTATCTTTAGGTGCATGTGCTTTTAAAGAAAATAAAGCAAGTGAATTAGAAACTCTTGCAAGTAATTATGGTGGAATTTATATCTTTGATAAAAAAATAAGAGAAGAGATATTGGAAAATGAAAGAAAAAGAAGAGAGTTGGAAGATACTGATAAATTTAGAACTAAAGCGGGTCAATTAAAATCAGGAGAGTTAATTTATACGATAGATTCTGAAGCTATTGATAAATTGCTTCCTCAAGTCCTTTCTAATGGTTGTAAATATTATCGTAACGATTATAATTATGATGTAGATGATCCTGACTATGATTTTAACTTCGATGATAAACCCGAATTTGCATACTATGAAGATCAATTTAAAGCATATATGGGTGAAGAAAACTATAAAAAATTAAGACCTTATTTAGGTATGACAACTTATTATGTGTGTGAGGGTAAAAAATATCCTATTGTTTTTGCTACTATGATAGATTATAAAGTAAAAAGCTATGGATTATTTGGAGATGAAGGAAGAGGATTTAGCTTTTCTAGTATTAGTCGTAAAAGTGCAGGAGGAGGATCTTTTCATTATTTTACTAATGGTAAATTTATAAAAAGTGATGAAAAATATACAGGACAAAGTTACTGATGAACCCTAAAGAACTTATTTCTCAAATCAAAGACTATGCTGATATAGCAGATGCTAGTTATGCTATGTTGTAATATGTTTGGGAAAATATAGAGCAAGATGAAAAGAATAATATTTATAAAGCAGATAAACTTACTTTTGGTGATAAATTAAAGCAAGATATTGTTATGAAAAATAGTAAAAGGGAAAATATTGTAAAACCTAAAAATACAAACACAGCTTATGCTTGTGCTATACAAGCTCGTTTTGAACAAAATAAAATAGTTAAAATAGAACCTAAATATTGTATTTCTCTTATAAATACTTGTTTTGATAGTAAAGAAATAACATTGGATAATGATATTAGCAGGGTAGGGTTAAATGATGCACTGAGTAAAAGAACTATTGATTTTGTATTTTAAAACATTAGTCTAACACTTTAAGTGGGGCTTTGATATATTGTGATGTTAAATATAAAGATAAGCTATCTTTTAGTCCCAGTGAAGTTTATAGTTTTAATGCCTCTAGTGTTTATGGTTGGAATGGTTCCTAGTGTAATTATATTTTGATTTTTAAAAAGTAGGATAATTTTATTAAAAATATAAAAAGGAAAATAAATGGGTTTATTAAAAAAAATATACATTGCTTGGGGGATGTTTTGGGGAATTATTTTTTTGTTTAGTTCTTTATATGCTTATTTTAGTGATATAGAATTTTTTGGTGATATGTTAAAGATTGCATTTTTTATATATTCTTATCCATTGTTACCTTACATATCATATTTAACACTACAAGAAACTATTAAATCCAAAAATATTTTTCTTTATTTTTCTTTATTTTTCTTTATTTTTCTTTATTTTTCTTTATTTTTCTTTATCTCGGGGGGATTTTTTAATTATGTAATAATATTAGGCATTTATACAATATTATTTTTAATAATATCTATTAAATTTAGAAAAGAACTTTCTTATTATTTTTCTTTATTATTTTGTATTTTTTTATACATTTTTTTATATCTTTTTATTTTCTATATGGATTTAAAAAATGAGTAATAAAGCTCAAATTAACAATCTCAAAAATTACGCTAAACTTGTATAGATTGGTTTTTTTGATTTTTTAATAATAATTTAAATTTCAACAAAAAAAGGAAGTAGTGTGATAATACTAAAAAATCTATATATTATTTGGATTATAATTTGGGGATTTGGGGCTATTTTAGGTTATTATATGGCATATGATGCAACTTTTACTAAAATGTTCTTTTTTCTTGTTATACTTTATCTTTTTCCATTATTGCCTTATTTTTATTATTTGATTTATAAAAAAGCAAGAAAAACAAAAAATATATTTGTTGCTATTTGTTGCTATTTGTTGTTATTTGTTGTTATTTGTTGTTATTTGTTGTTATTTGTTGTTATTTGTTGTTATTTGTTGTTATTTGTTGCTACTATTGATTAATAGAAATAATAGTAATTTTAAGTTGTACTTAATTATTATTGTGATACATATTGTAATATTTGCAATAATTTATTTAATTAAAAGAAATAAAAATGAAAACTCAAATCAATAATTTAAAAGATTATGCAGAACTTGCACAAGCTAGCTATTTTAATTTTGATTTTTTAAATACTAGAAATATATTTGAGTTAGATTCTAATCAAGAAAAAATTCAAGAAGAAAATTCTCTTAGAGGTTATAGAGAAATAAAAGTAAATTTAGAACATATTGTCAGTCAAAAATATAAAGATAAAAAAGTATTGATTGATTTAAGACAAGATAATGATTGGCAATCAAAAATATTAAATTTCTTTGATGAAAAGACAAATTTTGATAAACTAAATGGAGAATTTGGAGAATTACAAGCTAGGAATTTCTCTCAAAGATATGAGGTTCAATTTCATCAGCCTAACACTACAAGTGGCTTTAGTGCTACTTTGTTTTATGATAAAGAAAAAGATAAATTTGTTGTAGGATTTAGGGGAACTGAAGTTTCTTTTAAAGATTTAAAAGCGACATGGGAAACCGCTTTAGATGCAACCCAAGACTTAGTCTTATCTCTTAATGGCAATCTCCAATCTTCTTCTCTTTTAGAATTTTTAGAACAAGTAAACAAAATAATCAAAAATAAACACAAAAGTATTATATTTGTAGGACATTCATTGGGTGGGTATTTAGCTCAAATGGCTTTGATATATTGTGATATTAAATATAAAGACAAATTATCTTTTAGTCCTAATGAAGTTTATACTTTTAATGCCCCTAGTGTTTATGGTTGGAATTTTCCTAATATAGCTATCAACCCTAATACAATAAAAATTATGCAAGATCTTTTAGGAAAATACACTATAGATATTTCAGAAAAAATCACTCACATTTATGATAATGGTAAAATTGAAATCATCGCTTCTGCTCAATATGGCTCACACAATAGACTGTCTATCTATACGGGTAAAGATTCTCACTCCATAATCCCCCTAACTCAAACTCTTTACTTCTACTCCTATCTTTTAGAATTAGATGCTAACCATAACAAAGTCAAAGATAAAAGTTTTAGTGAATGTATAGAGTATCTTAATCATTTTATGAAAAATATTCAAATATATACAGAAACTTTTGTGTTAAAAAATAATGCTATTAATAATAAAAATTTCGCTCTTAAAAATGGACCTCTTGGGCTTTTAAGAAGCTCTCCAAAAAAAATCAATCATTTTGAATATTTTCTTTCATTAATAGCCACCATAATGCAAGAAACAAATGATATTTTAGAAGAGGTTGGAGATAATTATTATACAAGCTACAAAGCTCCTACCATTAGTCAAACAAAAATCATAGATTTTATTTTAAAAGCACATGAAAAAGAAAAATATATTTTAATTCTTGATAAAAATGATTTTAATAAATACAGAAAAGATAGTTCCTTTGTTAATAATCAAGAAAATTTAGCTCATAAAATTGCCATTGGGGAATTTAGAATTTTTATTGTGGTTTATAAAGATATGAAATGTCTTGAAAATATTAATAATATAACAAAAATATACAGATATAATTCAAAAAGTTATAAAATAAAAGATCAAATTTGGGATGAGCAATATTTAGGTGGAGTTTGTAAAATATCACAAGCTTTGTATTTTAATGGAAAAGCTAAAATAGGTATTATTTAGGAAAATTATGATAGGTAGAGACTTTTTATATTCTATTCATAAAGATAAAAAAAGTATTTATTTATTTTGTGAAAATAAAAGCATCATTGATTGTCAAAGTATTTATGATGAACTTTACAAATTAGAAGCAACGACAGATTTTACTTTTGAAGAACTCCAAAACTACCAAGCTTATATCTTCCTAAACTCCACCCTCCTTACAGGCTCAAGTGAAATTCCTAACAATCCTTTTTACTTTGGAGAATTAAATCAAGATAATGCTATAAAACAAGATACACCTAGTTATTATTTTTCTCCTAAAGATGAAGATAGTGGCAAAGGAAAACTTAGCATCTTTTATAAAAATGATGAACTTTGCTTGCTTAATTATTCTATTATAGAAAATTCTTTAAATATCAAATTAGAATGTTTAAGCAAGCAAAGCTTAGAGTATAAAGATTTGATTTCAAACACTCTAAAAGAACAAAAAACCATACAGATAAATAAAAAACAAGCTATAGCTAAACTTCATGCTCTTTTAGAAAATCAAAACCTAGAATGTATCCATGGAGGTAAAGTCATACTTCAATCAAACAAAGGAAAAACTTTTAAAGATAGTGGTGTGCCTATTATGCTAGAAAGTGATTTACTTAATTCTAGCATAAGTGGCTGTCCTAATACCATTGCAAATGTAAGCTATCCTTGCACTAAGGTAGTAGATGTTAAAGGCTCTTTATCTCAAAAGAAAGTTAATAATGAATATGTAATCTTACAAGAACTCATCTCAGCTTGTATTAGTGATAAAGGCTTTCCTTTAAAAGTAAGCTTTGTACCTACTAAGTTTAAATTTGATCATAGTTTTAATCCTAAGGAAGGCTTAGCAAAGCAAAGCAAAAACCAAACAAAGCTAAAAGAGCCCATAATAAGACTTCATTATAAAAGTGATAGATTTCAAAAAGATAACCTACCTATCTATAATCTTTTGATCAATAATGAAAAAAAAGAACAAAATAAAGCTTTAAGTGAATTAAATATAGATCAAAAAGATTTAAAAGATATAGAAGATGTTAATATTCTTAATCAATTCAAACAAGACTTTAGTAAAGATTATGAATTTAAAGAATTAAATTTTAGTTTTGATACTAATTTAATCAAACTTTATTTTATTATCCCAAAAAATATTGCTAAAGTTTATAAAAGTGCTTATAAAGAATTTGAATATAAAGATTTAGGAGCAGGGTATTTTACACAGCTACATGAGTATGATAAAATCATCAAAAATTCCCTAGAAGATAATAAAGAATTAAACGAATATCATTTTAGTTTTTTAGCTCCTGCTAAAATGCAAAATTTAAAATTTCAAATCGCAAATGGACTAGATGAGATCTTAGAAGATGAAGATAGAAAACAAGAGCTTTATGTTTGTAAATTTGTAGTAGTGAATGGGATTAAAATATGAAAATAAAAGATTTCACCTTAATTACATCAAATCATAATTTGGAAATTGAGTTAAAAAATCTTACCGAAAATGCTAATAAAATTATTTTTATATGTGGTGATTTTGATGGATATAAAGAAGCTAAGAATTCTTTGTATAAGACACTACATACTATTGAATATAAATTTAAAATTAACAAGAAAAAAACTTTTAAAATCATACATTTAAATCAAGCTAATAAAGATGAAATCACAAAAGAACAAAAATTTAGCTCTGATAAAAATTTATCTAGTATTAAAAAAATTATCTTTAATAATTTAAATTTTTTAAATGATGTAATCAATCAAAACAAAAATAAAACGCTCAATAAAATTATTGATGAGAGTAATGAAGAAAATATTGAAAATTTTTTAAAAGGAGTTCAAAAAGAATTAAATACATTATTAAAAAATATCAAAGAATCTGATTATTTTGAGCAAGAGATTAAACCAAAGATACAACTTACCCTAGATACACTTTTTAATACATTTTTAAAAAATATCACTCAATCTAATGATGATGAATATAAGCAAATTATTAGAGCTATAGCAAAATTTTTTATCAATATATTAGATTCTGTAACCAATCTTAAAAAACCTATCTCTTTAGTCAAAAAAAATCCTTATGTTTTTGTTGTAAATACATTATTTGAAGTTTATAATTCTTCTTCTGACTATCAAGAGTATAAGGAACAAAAATATTATTATGATTTTGCTTATCCACTTTTAGAGCTTATTACTAGTAAGCTTTATCCTATTATCGCTTTGTGTAATGAAGAAATTTTATCTGATGTATTGATTATAGATGATAAAGTATTATTAGATTTTTCATCTTATTCTAATGTACCTTCTATTAGTCTTTATAAAAATAGTTTTTATAAAGTTATTTTAGATGAAGAATTTCAAGGTATTTTTGATCATTTTTTAGAAAATAATCCAAAAATTGAAAATGAAAAGTTAGATAATACGCTTTTGATTAATTCTAGTTTAAAAAATTTTGATACAACATTAAAAAAAGCAATCAATTCAAATATCTCTGAACTTAATCATTTCTTTTATGCAGAATATCCTGATTTAAATTCTTCCATACTAGTAGAAATGATACTAGATAAAAAAAATACTGATCAAATCAATACAACAAAAATGGGTAAAAATTATTTGTTTATTACTAATCCACCACAGCTTAACAATGCAGCACTTTGTGAAGATTTGTATCAAAAAAAATTAGGAGCAATAATAAAAAATCGCCCTAAAGCTCTTACAAAAAATGAAAAACTTGGATTAAAAGAGCAATTTCCTAGTAAAAGAGATTATGGCTCTTATTTTATAGAAAGAGATGTTAAAAAGGAAGATGATTTTGTATTGCAGCTTTGTCCTTTTGTGAAACTTGATGGACAGATTTATCAAAAATATAAAAGGTATTTTAATTTTTATAATCAAACACTTTCTTGGATAGGACTTGATTTATTAGAGAGTACAAAACAATCAGTTGAGCAAGATTTTGCTTATATTGATAGCTTTTTTAAATTACCCAAAGAACTAGAAGAAATTAGCGAAAAAGAAAAAGAAAAAGTAAAAGAATATATCGGGCTTTTTAATAATTATTTAGATAATATCAATTCTGATTATGATCAAATGCAATTTTTTCTTGAGTTAGAGTCATCAATATCCAAAACATATGAAAATGTAGATTTTAAGAAATACTCACCTTTAACGGTTGTTTTATTGACTTTAACTTTGTATGTTTTACAAAAAGACTTAGCTTCTACACAAGAATATTCTCTTGGTGTTAAAAATATTGTAATTCCAAATTTAGATTATGGTGATAAAGAAATTTCACTTAATTACCAAAAGATTAAAATACCAAATTATTTTAATGAGTATATCTTATTTATCCCTGATGATATTTATTTTTATGATAATGATAAAAAAATTTACATCTTTTTATCTAAAGAATTAAATAAAAATAAAAAAGAAGATGAAGTTATCTATTTAGATGAATTAGCTAAAGCTATGTTTGAAAATGATTTTAAAGAAGATGATCAAACTTATGTGGATTTTTTAAAAACCTTAAATGAAAGCTTTGATGAGGAAATTGAATTTAAAGAAAATACACAAACAGATAAAACTCTTCCTTTGAAAAAAGATTTAGATAAAAGTATTCAAGAAATTATGCTTGATAATGAACTTGCAAAATTATCCATAGATATCACTTTTTTTAATATCATTAAGCAACTTTTTCCTTTTGCAGAATTTTTTATGAGCCAGCCTGATTTTTTTAAAAAAATGATTTTATTTTTTATAAATTCAAGCTTTGATAAAAAGCATTATGGTAATAAATTATTTTCTAGTTTTAAAGCACATTTTTTTAAAGAACTAGGGATATTTTATGCACTTAATCCTAAAGGACATTTTATAAAAATTAATCCAAAAAGTAAAAAGCCACTCAATAAGCTTTTTTTATATCAAATAGGAACAAATTATTATTATTTTAATCAATTAGAATATGCAAGCGAGTTAAAAAAGTCAAAGAGTTTTTCAAGATTGGATAAAGCTAAGCAAATTCATTTGATATCAAAAGTAAAAAAACAATTAGCTATTGATTTTTCTATTAAAGTAAGTAAAAATTTAAGTGTAGATGTGTTAAAAAATTTAGCAGGATCTTTTATCGATACACTTTTGCCTACAAATTATGAAAGATTAAAAATTTTATATGAAAAACTAATGTATGAAAAATTTACTTACAATTATGATTTTCCTTTAGCTGTAAAAAAAGAAGAATACTTAACCTATCCTTTATTGATAAATTCTAGATTTATGAGTTTTGATTTATCTGAGTTTATTTTTGGTTCTTTATTATGCACAGGTGGGCTTAATTATTATCCTAGTATTGCTTGTGCTACGACTTCAAGCAAAGCTAGGGAATTTGCCTTAAAAAGACTTTTATCTTATATTATTTTAGATGAGAAAAGAAGTGCTTTTAAGGAAGATAAGATCAATGAGGGTAAATACATCTTAAACGATATGGAATTTTTTGAAGAAAACAATATAGAACTTAGAAATTGTAATATATATAAGCTAGAGCATTTTCAAAGAAAAGAAGAGTATAAAACACAACACCCAGTGATAAAACAACACCCTATCTTAGCTTATAATGATGCTATACAAATTTTATATGAATATGCAAATGGTATTTATAATACTACTCAAGATGAAAAGGGTAGGTTCATAGAAGATAGACAAAAAGCAAGAAGATTAATGGAAAATTTAGAAGCCATAGGGCAACATAATTTAGAAGTGATGTATAGGGGGATAAATGAAGAAGGTGATGAAATAATATATCAAAATAAAAGATATTATAAAAATATTGAGAATTTAACTACTAATAATAAATCCCAAGATTATTCTAATCAATTCATAGGCAGATTAGCCACTACTATAATCATGGAAGATGGTTTATATATAGGATGAAAGGATAAAAAATGAGTGAAACTTATGAAATTTATACACCCGAAGGTTTTATATTAAATGTAGATAAACAAAGTGGAAGAATACTATTTCCAAAGTCAAAAAAACCTAC
>NZ_JAKMTQ010000019.1:0-14055 GCF_025773245.1 Campylobacter sp. CNRCH_2007_0968H
ACATTTTAATTTTTTTATAATGTTATCTAACTTTTTACTATTTCCATCTTTTAAATCTTCTAAAGCTTCTATGGCTGGAGCAAAGTCTTCTATTTCATCAAGATAATTTTCCAAAGCATTGCGTAAAATTTCAGCTTTTTTCTTTTTAGAAAATTTCGCAGTTTGATTTAAGCGTTCATAAAGCTCTAATGGAAGAGTTAAGGTGTAGCGTTTGTTCATTTTATAGCCTTTATTTTAGTTTGATAGCTTCTTGACAAGTTTTACATTTGTAACTTGCATTGTTTAATTGAATTTTTTGGTGAATTTCGCAAGGAACTTTGTGAATTTTATTTACGCAAGAGCAAATATATTCATAAATTTCTTGAGTTTCTTGAAAAGTTGTAGTATTGGCATTTTTATTTAGTTGCGCTTGATGCCATTTTTCTATCTTCATATCTTCTCTTAAAATATGTTCTAAAAGCCATTTTGATGCAATGACATTAAGTTTTTCTTTGAGATCATTTGTGCTTTTGAGATTTTGAATTAAATCAATCATAGATTGGATGATACTTTTGTGAATTTTTTGATGGTTAGAAAGTTCAGGATAACCTATTTTTGCCATGTATTTTTCTTCTTCGGTAAAATGTTCTTTCATATAATTAAAAAAATCTGCAAGTAAAAATTTAATTTGTCCTTTATGGACAGGTTTATCTGAAATCATCTCGACATTTGCAGCAAGTTCAAAAAGTTTTTTATGCTGTCTGTCAATTTCTTCATTATGGATACTATATTTACTACACCATTTTGGTAGCATGTTAGCTCCTTGTTTATATTTAGAAGAGTTTTATAAGCATTATAGTTTACTATATTTTAAATTATTATTAATTTTTATTAGATTTCTATTTTTTCTTTGTATTGTATTAAATTCGCAGAGCATTCTTTACATTTAAACTGCACTTTAGAATATTGCATTTTTAAATGAATATCATAAGGAACCTTGTGTGTTTTTCCTTCGCATTGACATTGATATAAGAATTTTTTTGGTTTTGGAGCTTCTTCTTCGAAAGTATCTGAAGAATTCTTTGCTTGGGTGTTTTGACGCCAATGTTCTATCATCATATCATGCTGAATGATGTGTTCTATCAACCATGAATTAACTACTATGTATAATTTTTCTTTTAAATCATTTGTACTTTTTATACTTTGTATGAGTTTTATCATGGATTTTGTGATTTGTTTATGCATGAGTTTGTGTTGATTTAGATAAGGGTAATTAATCTCAGCCATATAGGATTCTTCATCTTGAAAATGAATTTTAATATAGTGAAAAAATTCAGCAACTATCTTTTTAAGCTCGACTTGATAAACTGGCCTATCTGAAATTTCTTCCACTTTGGCGGCAAGTTCAAAAAGTTTTTTATGTTGTTCGTCAATTTTTTCATTATTAATACTATATTTTTGATCCCAATTTGGCAACATAATAAAATCCTAAATTCAATAAAATAGTTAATATTTTATAAATACTTGCCTTTAAATATGCTAAATTCACACTAAATTTACATAAAAAAAATATAATAATCTAAATTAAAATAGCATAAAAGGCTTAAAATGGCTACGCAAATTCTTTTACTAGAAGATGATATTAACTTAGGGGAAATTGTTGGTGAGTTTTTAGAAGAAGAAGGCTTTGAAGTGATTTTGGTGGATAATGCTCAAGATGCGCAAGATAAAGCTTATGAGAAAAATTTTGATTTATGGATTTTTGATGTAAAAGTCCCTTTAGGAGATGGTTTTAGTGTGCTTAAAAATTTAAGAGAAGCAGGTAGATATACCCCAGCTATTTTTATGACCTCTTTAAATACTACTATGGATTTACAACAAGGATTTGAATGTGGTTGTGATGATTATATCAAAAAGCCTTTTGAGTTGCAGGAGTTAAAAATAAGGATTAATGCTATTTTAAAGCGTTCTTTTGCGCATAAAAATGAAGATTATGAGGACTTGGGAAATGGTTTTAAATTTGCTTTTATATCGCAAACTTTATATCAAAACGATAAGCCATTGTCTTTACCCTTAAAAGAATTAAAACTTTTATCATTACTTTTGAAAAATAAAGGTAAATTTATAGATACTGCTTATATTTTTGAAGAAATTTGGGAATATGATCAAGAGCCAAGTGAGCTTAGTCTGAGAGCTTATGTGAAAAATTTACGAAAAATTTTAGGAAAAGAAAGCATTATCAATCAAAGAGGAAGAGGGTATTGTTATGCATGAAGCCAAGCGCGTTGCATGGCAAATTCTTTCTTTGTATTTAGTAAGTATAGGAAGTATTCTTATAGTGCTTTTTGGTATATGGTATGCTAAGTTAATAGAAGATTTAATAAGCGAATATAGCATAAAGCTAAGACAAGAACATCGTTTTGTGATTTTGCAAATGGAAAAATCGCGTTTTGAACCCATAGAAAAAAGTGCTAAGAAAATAGCTCAAATTTCTAATATAAAATTTGCAATATTTGATAGGACTAAGGTTTATTTTTCTAATCTTGATTTACCTGCTCAAACAACTTTTTTTAAATCAAATAATGCGAATATTTATAACAATAACACTTTGATTTATGTAGCTGATATAAATTTAAATAGCTTGTTACTTGCTGATAATCAAAATCAAAGTGCTTTAGAAATATTAGGAGATGTAAATCGTTTAAGAGTTTTAATACAAGGTGATGATATTTCTAAAGAACTTGGATTTATAAGATTTAAAGTTGCTTTAGCTATGGTACTTTCTTTGATTTTTGTTAGTTTGGTAGGATATTTAATACTTAAATTTGCACTCAAGCCTTTAGAAGCAAGAATAAGGTTTTTAAATAATTTTATAAAAGATACCACTCATGAGATTAATACCCCAATTAGTGCAATATTAATGAGTGTAGAGAGTTTAGAAAGAAAAAAGAATTTTGAAGAAATTAAAGCTTTAAAGCGTGTGAAAATAGCTGCTTTGACTTTGAGTCATTTGTATTCAGATTTAACTTTTTTAAATTTTTCTCAAGCTTATGAAGCAAAAAAAGATTGGATATTTTTAAAAAATTTGATTAAAGAAAGAATGGAGTATTTTAAGATATTTTTAGAGCAAAAAAATATTGACTTAGAACTTGTTTTAGAGGATAATGGAAAAATTTATGCCAATAAAGAGCAATTTTTTAAAATGTTTGATAATCTTGTTAATAACGCTATAAAATATAATATAAAAAATGGACATATTAAAATAGCACTTTTAGAGCAAAAACTTATAATAGCAGATAGTGGTTGTGGCATAGCAAAGGAAAATTTGGCTAATATTTTTGAGCGTTATTCAAGATTTAATGAAAATCAAGGTGGTTTTGGTATAGGACTTTCTTTGGTGGATAAAATTTGTAAAGAACATAATATAAAAATAAAAGTAGAAAGTGAGTTAAAGAAAGGAACAAAATTTATTTTAACTTGGAAAAATTAAAATTATTTATTGCTCATTTTAGCTTTTTCTTTAGCATTTATAAGCGTTGTGATAAATTCATTTAAATTTTTAGTATCGTTTTGATTTAGAGTTTGTGGGGTATGATTTAGCATTTGAGTGATTAAAAGTTCATTGCTTAAGTCATTATCGCCAAATTCTCTAGCTTTTTGTAGAATTTTTAAAGCAAGTAGATTTTTTACTTCATACATTTTAATCCTTTAAATAAATCACGCTAACAATGCGCTTTGGAGTTTGATTTTTTCTATAAGAAAAAAATCTCTCATCATCAAAGGTGCAAAGATTGATATCAAAAATATCATTAATACCTAATTCTTTTGCTTGAAATTTAACTAATGCTTTTAAATCAAGCTTATTTTCATGTAAAAAATGCGCAAAATTTTCTTTGCTGTGGTTTAAAACCTCGCCATTAATTTCATAATTTTTAGCACAAATTCCTGCTGAAATGATGAGTTTTAAATTCTTGGTTTGAGTGTTAAAACTTTCTTGCATTTTCAAAACAGCTTCTTTTAAGATATTTTCAAAACAACCTTTTCTACCTGAATGCAAAGCTGCTATGGTTTTATTTTTATCATCATATAAAAGCAAAGGCAGGCAATCAGCGCTTAAAATACACAAAGCTATATTTTTTTCATTGCTAATTATCCCATCAGCATTAAAGTGAAAATCTTTATTATAATGAGTGATGATATTAGAATGAATTTGATTTAAAAATACACACTTTTTTATAGAATTTTCCCGAGGAAAAATATTATTACAAATTTTTGCTCTAAAAATATTATAATCTTGATCAAAGGCTACAAAAGCTTTTGCGAAATCATTTTCTAATAAAGCGATGTAATCTTGTCTATTTGTTGCCATGAAATTTCTTTTTTATAATTTAATTGTCTGTGTATGTATCTTGCTAAAAGATCACTTTCTATATTGACGCGTCTTCCTATGGTGTAATTTTTAAACAAGGTTTCATTAAAGGTTATAGGAATAATAGTCAAACGAATACTATCTTTTAAAACTTCATTGATAGTTAAACTTACTCCATCTATAGCTACGCTTGCTTTATTTGCCATATAAATTTGTATATTATCAGGGCATTTAATATAAAAATCAACTCCGTTTTCTTTTTTAGAAATATTAGTAATTTCGCCAATACCATCAATGTGTCCTTGCATTAAATGCCCATCTATTCTATCGCCATAAGCTAACGCAGGTTCAATATGCACATAGTCTTTTAAATTTTCAATAGCTATGTGAGTTCTTGTTTCATAAGAAAGTTCAAGATTAAAGCCATCATCAAAAAGTTTTGTTACGCTCAAGCACGCACCATTAACTGCTATACTATCGCCTAGTTTTGGTTTGTAACTTGCTTTTAATCTTAAAGTGTTGTTTTGATATGATTTGACAAAGGCTAATTCGCGGATTAATCCATTAAACATTCAATACCTTTAATTTTTATGAGATTTTATCCAAAACTTTTAAATTTCAAAAAGTATTTTTAGTGTTTTATTTTAAAAAATATTATATAATTTTTGCCTTTTTTATAAAAATGAGGTCAAAATATGTATGATATAATCGTAATAGGTGGCGGGCATGCTGGGGTTGAGGCTAGTGCTGCTGCCGCTAGAATGGGCAAAAAAACTTTACTTTTAACTACTTTAATCGAGCAAATTGGTGCTGCAAGTTGTAATCCTGCTATAGGCGGCTTAGCAAAAGGACATTTGGTAAAAGAGCTTGATGCTATGGGTGGACTTATGGGACAAATTACCGATGAGGCTGGAATTCAATTTAGAATTTTAAATGAAAGCAAAGGTGTTGCAGTGCGTGGAAGTAGAGCACAAATTGATATGGACGCTTATAGAATTTGTGCTAGAAATAAGCTTTTAAAACTTGAAAATTTAGAAATCTCTCAAGAGCAAGCTTTGTCTTTACTTATAGAAAATGATGAAGTTAAGGGCGTTAAAACTAATTTAGAAAATACATATTTTGCTGAAAAAATCATACTTACAACAGGAACTTTTTTAAATGGACTTATCCATATAGGTGAAACTAAGCTTCAAGCAGGTAGGGTAGGTGAGCTTGCGTCTGTAAATTTGGGTGAGTATTTAAAACAAAGTGGTTTAAAAGTAGGGAGGTTAAAAACAGGAACTTGTCCAAGAGTAGATGCTAAAAGTATTGATTTTAGTGTTTTAGAAATTCAACCCGGAGATGAAAACCCTAAGGCCTTTAGTTTTAAAACAAAAAATTTCAAGCCCAATCAACTTCCATGTTATATAGCAAGAACAAATTTAAAAACACATGAGATTATAAAAAGTAACTTTTACCGCGCTCCGCTTTTTACAGGACAAATTGAAGGTATAGGTCCAAGATATTGTCCTTCCATAGAAGATAAGATTAATCGTTTTGGTGATAAAGAAAGTCATCATTTATTTATAGAGCCACAAACTAAAGATGCTACTGAATATTATATTAATGGCTTTTCTACTTCACTTCCTTATGAAGTGCAAATTGCGATGTTAAGAAGTATAAAAGGTTTTGAAAATGCTAAAATCACGCGTTTTGGCTATGCTATAGAGTATGATTATATTGATCCAACGGAGTTAAAACATACTTTAGAAACTAAAAAGATTAAAAATTTATATTGTGCTGGGCAAATTAACGGAACTACTGGTTATGAAGAAGCAGCTGCACAAGGTTTTATGGCAGGAGTGAACGCGGTTTTAGCAATTGATGAAAAAGAGTCTTTTGTATTAAGACGCGATGAGGCTTATATAGGGGTGTTAATTGATGATTTAGTAATGAAAGGCACAAAAGAGCCTTATAGAATGTTTACTTCAAGAGCTGAATATAGACTGCTCTTAAGAGAAGAAAATGCTATTTTAAGACTTGGAGAATATGGACATAATTTTAAACTTTTAAGTCAAGAGGACTATGCATATATTGATAATATAAAGCAAAATGTTAGGAAAGGACTTGAGTTTTTACTTCAAACTACATGGACACCAAGCAATCAAAATAATGAATTTTTACAAAGCATTAAAGAAGAAAAAATTACCTCAATAGTAAGTTTGCAAAAAATTGTTGCAAGAGCGAGTTTTAATATAGAAAAATTAAAAGCTCTAGATGAAATGTTTGCAAAAATGGATGAGTATTCTTTAAATGAAATTTTAAATGAAGCAAAATATTATCATTATATAGCAATGCAAAAAGCACAAATAGAAAAAATGAAAAACTTAAATGACTTAAAAATTCCTGAAAATTTTGACTTTAAAAGTGTAAGTGGTTTGAGTAATGAAGTGGTGGAAAAACTGCAAAAATTTAATCCGCCAACTATTTTTGCTGCTTCGCAAATTAGTGGTATCACCCCTGCTGCTTTAGATATTTTGCATATTTATATCAAAATGAAAAACAATAGATGATATTAACTTATCTATTGTTTTGATTTGAAAATAAATACACTTCTGTTATTTTAAATAAATACTTGCATATCTTAAATAAAGCTTTTTTATATAAAGAAAAAATTTATTATTTTTTAGATAAACTGCTATACTTTACAACAAATAAATCAAAACAAAGGAAGTAAAATGGCTACATCTGAAAGTAGACGAAGCTTTATGGGCTTTGCCTTTGGAACGGTAGCTGCTGTGGGTGGTGCTTTTTCATTAGTTGCAATGAAAAAAACATGGGATCCGCTCCCAAGTGTAAAAGCAGCAGGTATTACTACCGTAGATCTTTCTGGTATGAAAGAAGGCGAATTGAGAACAATCGAGTGGCGTAAAAAGCCTATATTTATCTTAAAAAAAGATGCGGATATGGCAAAAGATAGCAGTAGGGATGTTATTGTGGGTGATGTTGCATATACTGTAGTTATTGGTCTTTGCACGCATTTAGGCTGTATTCCAGCTTATGCTCCAAGTGAGAAATTGTTTAAGTGCGCATGCCACGGTGGCGAATTTGACACTAGTGGTAAAAATGTATTTGGTCCTCCTCCAAGACCTTTGGACATTCCTCCTTTTAGAATTGATGGAACTAAATTAGTGTTAGGTGAAGAAGGTCCAGAATATAAAAAAATGATTGCGGAGGCTTGATATGGCACAGATAAAAAAAGCTAGTGGTATTATAGATTGGCTTGATCAAAGATTAGCTGTAAATAAGCTTTTTAATGTTTTAATGGCTCAGTATTGGATACCAAAACAAATTAACTTCTTATGGGCAATGGGTGTTATCTTGACAACTCTTTTTGCTATTTTATTTATTTCAGGTCTATTTTTAGTAATGTATTATAAGCCAGATGTGGCTTTGGCTTTTGATAGTGTTAATAAAACTATTATGCAAGAAGTAGAGTATGGTTGGCTTTGGCGTCATATGCATGGTGTGGCTGCTTCAGTTGTGTTTTTAATCATATATATCCATATGTTAACGGGAATTTATTATGGCTCTTATAAAAAGGGTCGTGAGATGATTTGGATTAGCGGTATGCTTTTGTTTGTTGTATTTTCAGCAGAAGCATTTAGTGGGTATATGTTACCTTGGGGACAAATGAGTTTTTGGGCTGCTCAAGTTATTACTCAGCTTTTTGGCGGAATTCCTTTTATAGGTGATGCATTAGTTATTTGGATAAGAGGAGATTTTGCAGTATCAGATCCAACTTTAACTAGATTTTTTATGCTGCATGTGTGCTTATTGCCAATTGTAATTTTAGCAATTATTGCATTCCACTTTTATTCTTTAAGAATTCCTCATGTAAATAATGAAATTTCAGAAGAAATTGATTTTGATTTGGAAGCTGAAAAATATTTAGCAGGTGATACAAAAGGTTCTAAAGTTATTCCTTTTTGGCCAGGATTTTTAGCTAAAGATTTTATGTATATTGCGTTATTTATGATTTTCTTCTTCTATTTGGTGTGTTTTAAATTTAATTTCGCAATGGATCCAATTAACTTTGACCCAGCAAATTCTTTAAAAACACCTCCTCATATTTATCCTGAGTGGTATTTCTTATGGAGTTATGAAGTTTTAAGAGGATTTTTCTTTGATGTTGGAAGCATTAAAGCTTTTGATATAGGTCTTGCAGCGTTTGGTATAGCACAAATTATTTTCTTCTTGTTGCCTTGGCTTGATAGAAGTGATGTTGTAAAACCAGCACACGAAAGACCAATGTTTTTTGTATGGTTTTGGGTATTATTGATAGATTTAATTGTACTAACAGTTTATGGAAAGCTTCCTCCAACAGGAATTAATGCTTGGATAGGATTTTATGCTTCTATGGTATTTTTACTATTATTGTTAGTAGTCTTACCAATTATTACTATCATGGAAAGAAAAAGGGGCTAATAATGAGAGAATTAAAAATATTTTTTGTAGTTGTCTTTTTCACAGGTTTAGTTTATTGGGGGGTTGAGCCTTATGCACATTCAGTGATGAATCCTCCTTCAACTCCGGTTAATTTTGACTTTGCAAAAGCTGATGCAGAATTTACCAAAGGTGAAGTTGCTTTAAAAGAAAAAGCAGCAATGGATGCTAATGCTTCAGGAAGTGAAAAAGCTATAGCTAATGCTCAAAAAGCATTAGAGCTTGCTAAAAGCCAAGAAGAAGCTACTAAGCAATTATGGGAAAAAATCGCAAAAATCGATTTTAGTAAAGGTAATGCACAAAAAGGAAAAGAGCTTTTTGAAGGAAATTGTATTGCATGCCATGGTGTAAAAGCCGCTGGAATTCCTGCTACTATCACAGATTCTTCTTTAGGTGTAACACCTCCTGATTTAAGTGATGCGGGTGCTATTTATGATGAGAAATTTTTAACTGCACTTATCATTGATCCGGTTAAAGCTTTGCAAATTTCACATAAATTCAATGATGAAAATCCATTCTTAATGCCTGCTTATCCTTTAAGTGGCGATGAAGCACAAGATAATCAAGATTTAGCAGACTTAATTGCATTCTTTAAAAATACAGCTAGTGAATATGAAAAAGAATTTGATGCAAAATTAAAAGCTGATTTAGAAGAAAAATATGCTAAAAATCAAGAGCTTTCAGAGCAAGCAAAAACAGCTTTAATTGCAAAAGAATTTGATTTTGCTAAAAACAAACATACGTTTGAAAATGCTTGTGGAAGATGCCATGATGTAAAATATGATGGCTTTGTTTCAAGCTCAAATATGAGTGATTTAAAAAATTATCTTGGAATGACGCCTCCAGATCTATCTATGATGATTCGTTCTAAAGGCGCGCATTATCTTGAAATCTTCATCAATGAGCCTCAAAAGAAAATTCATGGAACTGCTATGCCAAGAGTTGGTCTGAATGAAAAAGCACAAACTCAAGTTATTAGTTATCTTGAAAAAGTTGGTGATAGTAAAAAAGAAGAAAGAGAACAAACAGGAATTTATATTATGATATTCTTTGCAATCTTAAGTGTTTTTGCTATAGGTTGGAAAAGATCAGTTTGGTCTAAACTACACTAATTTACCCAAAGAACGCCTCGTGGCGTTCTTTTTCTTCAATAATAAGCTAAATATAAAATAAAATTTGATATAATATTCTTTCATTTCACACGCATTAATTTCCTTATTAGGTTGCTTATGGGTTAAAGAATGCGGAGGAATAAACCTAATTATTTTATTTCAAGGAGAATTTCATGGTAAGCATGAGAGATTTATTAGAGTGCGGTGTACACTTTGGACACCAAACAAGAAGATGGAATCCAAAAATGAAAAAATTTATTTTTGGTGAAAGAAAAGGTATTTACGTAATTGATTTACAAAAAACACTTAGATATTTTAGATATACATATAATATCGTTCGTGATGCTGCAGCAGAAGGTAAGACAATTTTATTTGTTGGTACTAAAAAACAAGCTGGTGGAGCGATTAAAGAATATGCTGAAAAATGCGGTATGCCTTATGTAAATCACAGATGGCTTGGTGGTATGATGACTAACTTTGGAACTATCCGCCAGTCAATTAGAAAATTAGAAGTTATAGAAAAAATGGAAGAAGATGGAAGTATTAAGCTTTTAACTAAAAAAGAAGCACTAATGCTTACTAGAAAAAAAGAAAAATTACTAGCATATCTTGGTGGTATTAGATATATGAAAACTCAACCTGATATGATTTTTGTTATTGACACTGTTAAAGAAAAAATTGCAGTTCAAGAAGCTAATAGATTAAAAATCCCTGTAGTTGCTCCACTAGATACAAACTGTGATCCTGACTTAGTTGATTTCCCAATTCCAGGGAATGATGATGCAATTCGTTCGGTTCAACTTTTCTGCCAAGAAATGGCTGAAGCAATCAATGAAGGTAAAGCATTAAGAGAGCAAGATGGTGAAGTTGATGAAGAACAACCTGTTTCTGAAGAAGAAAAAAAAGAAGTTTTAGAAGAAGCTATGAGTGAAGGAGATAAAGAATAATGGCTGAAATCACTGCACAAATGGTAAAAGAACTGCGCGAAAGTACTGGCGCAGGTATGATGGATTGTAAAAATGCTTTAAAAGATACAGATGGTGATTTTGAAAAAGCAGTGCAACTTTTAAGAGAAAAAGGACTTGGAAAAGCTGATAAAAAAGCTGATCGTTTAGCCGCTGAAGGTTTAGTAAGCGTAAAAGTAAGTGATGATTTTAAATGTGCAACTGTAAGTGAAATTAACTCAGAAACAGATTTTGTTGCTAAAAATGAACAATTTATTGCGTTAACAAAAGATACAACAGCACATATTCAAGCTAAGAGTCTTCAAAATGTTGAAGAATTACATTCAAGTGAGATTAATGGTGTTAAATTTGAAGAGTACTTAAAAAGCCAAATTGCAACTATTGGTGAAAATTTAGTTGTTAGAAGATTTGCTACTTTAAAAGCAGGTGCTAATGGCATAGTAAATGGCTATATTCATACTAATGGTCGTGTTGGTGTGGTTATTGCTGCAGCTTGTGATAGTGAAGCTACGGCTAGCAAGTGTGGAGAATTTTTAAAGCATATTTGTATGCATATTGCTGCAATGAAACCTAGTTATCTATCTTATGAAGAACTTGATATGGATTTTGTAGAAAATGAATACAAAGCTTTAGTTGCTGAGTTAGAAAAAGAGAATGAAGAAAGAAGAAGATTAAAAGATCCTAATAAACCAGAGCATAAAATTCCAAAATATGCAAGTAGAAAACAATTAACTCAAGAGGTAATTCAAGCAGCTGAAGAAGCTATTAAAGCTGAGCTTCAAGCACAAGGAAAACCAGAAAAAATTTGGCCTAATATTATCCCAGGTAAGTTAAATAGCTTTATTGCGGATAATTCTCAACTTGACAGCAGACTTACTTTAATGGGTCAGTTTTATGTAATGGATGATAAAAAAACTATCGAGCAAGTAATTGCTGATAAAGAAAAAGAGCTAGGTGGAACTATCAAAATAGTTGAATTTATTCGCTTTGAAGTAGGTGAAGGCCTAGAAAAGAAAACTGAAGATTTTGCTGCTGAAGTTGCTGCGCAAATTGGTTAAAAATGGAACTTTTAAAAGCGGAAAATTTAAGCCATAGTTTTGATATTCCGCTTTTTGAAAATTTAAATTTTGCTGTAAATGCAAAAGATAGTATTGCAATATGCGGAAGTAGTGGATGTGGTAAATCCACTCTTTTGCATATTTTATCTACCTTATTAAAACCTCAATCAGGAAAAGTTTTTTATAATAATCAAGATTTATACGGTTTAAATGATGATGCTTTACTAGAAATTCGTAGAAAAGATTTTGGGATTATTTTTCAAATGCATTATTTGTTTAAAGGTTTTTTGGCTTTTGAGAATATAGAGCTTGCGAGTGTTTTAAGCGGACAGAATATTGATTATGAATTATTAAAAAAACTTGATATTGCAGATTTAATGAATCAAAAAATCACAAAGCTAAGCGGTGGACAACAACAAAGAGTAAGCATAGCTAGGGTTTTAAGCAAAAAGCCAAAGATTATTTTTGCTGATGAAGTTACCGGAAATTTAGATTTTAAAAATGCATTAAATGTAATGGATATTTTGATTGATTATATCAAGAAAAATAACGCAGCTTTGATTTTTGTTACGCATGATCAAGAGCTTACTAAAAAATGCGACAAGGTTTTTCACTTAAGTAACTATGGAATTTGTTAGATATTTAGGCGATGAAAATGTAGTTATTTTCATGCTTTTGTTTGCTAGAATGAGTGGGTTAATAGTTTTTTTTCCTTTTTTTTCTCACAATAGTATACCTTTGGTGGTAAAAACAACCTTAGCTTTATTTTTAACAATGTTTTTATATCCTTTAGCAAAGCTTGAGGGTAATACACCTGATTCTTTTTTTATTTTATATCTTTTAAGTGAAGTGCTTTTTGGTATGATGGCAGGGTTGATTTTGCAAATGACTTTTGCTATTTTACAAATGGCAGGTGAGCAGGTTTCTTTTACCATGGGATTTTCTATGGCTAGTGTTATGGATCCTACAACTGGTACAAACACACCTGTAATCTCACAAGTTTTAAATTTATTAGCTTTACTTGTATTTTTAGCCTTTGATGGACATCATTTAGTCTTACTTTTTATATCTAATTCGCTAGAATACATTAGTTTAGGTGGGTTTTATCCACATGAAAATTTAATGCTTTATTTAAATAAAGCCATGGTAAATATTTTTGTACTTGGTTTTTCTATGGCCTTTCCAGTTTTGGCTATATCTTTATTATCAGATGTGATTTTTGGTATGCTTATGAAAACTATGCCTCAGTTTAATCTTTTGGTAGTGGGGTATCCTATTAAGATATTCTTGTCTTTTGCGGTGCTTATTGCTATTTTGCTTATTATGATGCAGTATTTTAAAAATTTAATAGTAAAAAGTTTTGAGCATATGGAGTTGTTATTTTTTAATATATAAGCATTAAATAATTAAAAATGTTTTAAAATAAGATATTTCTTTAATTTTGGGAGATGACAGATGAAGGTTTTGCTGATAAATTCTAATACGGCTGTTTCAAAGCTAATCAGTTTAGGGGTTCAAAAATTAGGTTATGATTTTGAAGAAATTACAAATACTGAGGAGCTTGGAGAATTTTATGATGTTATTATCATAGATCATGATATTGAAGCTAATTTAGATGATTTAAAAAGCAAATGTAATAGGTTGATTTGTTTATTACCTAGAAATCAAGAGCAAGTAGAAGGCGTAGAATGTTTATATAAACCTTTTTTACCAACTGACTTTATAGAGCTTTTAGGTGGTGAAAAAACTTTAGAAGAAGATAAAAATAATACTTTAGAAGAAGATGAATTAAATTTTGACGATGATGTTTTAATTGATAAAGATACACCTTTAGATGGAAATGAACTTTTAGCCGGTATTGACTTGTCTGAGCATGAAGAGAGTTTAAGTGAAGATGATTTAAGTTTGCAAGAAGAATTTTTTGAAGAGAATTTAGATGATGAATTAAAAGCTGACAATATGCCTGAAACAACAGATGTATTAGTAGATGAAAAAAAAGATGAAGATGAGTTGACATTGCTAGATGATTTACATGAAGAAAATATAGAAGAAAATATAGAAGAAAATATAGAAGAAAATATAGAAGA